>JAJUFY010000083.1 GCA_029263635.1 Ectothiorhodospiraceae bacterium
AGGTGGTCCTGATTCTCTTGATGGCCCTGCTGGTTGCCGCCGCCAATGCGGTCGAGCCGCTGGTCATGAAATACGTGTTCGACCGGCTGGCCGCCGGCGGGCTGGTGCAGGCGCTGGCGGCCGGGGTGTTCGGCCTGCTCGGCCTGGCGCTGCTGCGCGAGCTCGGCTCTTTCGTCTCCAACTGGCTGTCCTGGCGCACGCGCATCTCCCTGCACTACGGCCTGCTGGACGCCACGGTCGCCCGCCTGCACCGGCTGCCGCTGTATGCGCAGCACCGCGAGGGCGTCGGCGCCATCATGACCCGGCTCGACCGCGGCATTCAGGGCTTCATCGGCGCGATCAGCGAGATCGCCTTCAACGTGCTGCCGGCGCTCGGCTACCTGATCTTCGCCGTGGTCGTGATGCTGCGGCTGGACTGGCGCATGACGCTGCTGGTGCTTGCCTTCACTCCGCTGCCGGCGTTGATCGCCGCCCTGGCGGCACCCAAGCAGACCACCCGCGAGCGCATCCTGATGGACAGCTGGGCGCGGATCTACTCGCGCTTCAACGAGGTGCTGGCCGGCATCGTCACCGTACGCAGCTTCGCCATGGAGGAGGCCGAACGCCGGCGCTTCCTCAACGACGTCGGGCTTGCCAATCAGGTAGTGATCGGCGGTGTGCGCTTCGACTCGGCGGTGGGCGCGGCGCAAAACCTGACGGTGGCGCTGGCCCGCATCTGCGCCATCGCGCTTGGCGGCTATCTGGTGCTCAGCGGCGAAATCACGGTCGGCACCCTGATCGCCTTCCTCGGCTATGTCGGCGGACTGTTCGGCCCGGTGCAGGGGCTGACCAATATCTACCGCATCCTGCATAACGCCTCGGTATCGCTGGAGCAGGTGTTCACCATCCTCGACGCCAAGGAGCAGATCACCGACGCACCCGATGCCGTGGAGGCACCACCGCTCAAAGGCGAGGTGGAATTCCGCCACGTCAACTTCGGCTACAGCCCCGAGGAAGGCCAGTTGCTGCACGATATCAACCTGCGGGTCAGCGCCGGCGAGATGATCGCCATTGTCGGCCCCTCCGGCTCAGGCAAGAGCACGCTGATGGCGCTGCTGCAGCGCTTCTACGACCCGTGGGACGGTCAGGTGCTGGTCGACGGCCTGGACGTGCGCACGCTCAAGCAGCACTCGCTGCGCCGCCAGATCGGCGTGGTACTGCAGGATGCGCTGCTGTTCAACGAAAGCATCCGCGACAACATCGCCTACGGCCGCCCTAGCGCCAGCAACGAGCAGGTCGAGCTGGCCGCGCGGGCCGCCAACGCGCACGAATTCATCCTGCGCCAGCCGCAGGGCTACGAGACCATCGTCGGCGAGCGCGGCGGCCGGCTCTCGGGCGGCGAGCGCCAGCGTATCGCCATCGCCCGGGCGTTGCTCAAGGATCCCCCCATCCTCATCCTGGACGAAGCCACCTCGGCCCTTGACCCCGAGCTGGAAGCCCAGGTCCAGGATGCCCTGGAGCGGTTGATGAAAGGCCGCACCACCTTCGTCATTGCCCATCGCCTTTCCACGATCGTCAATGCCGACCGCATCATCGTCCTGCGCGACGGCCGCATCATCGAGCAGGGCCGCCACCACGATCTCATGCGCGAGCGCGGTTACTACGCTTCGCTGGTCGAGCGGCAGACGCGCGGGCTGATACTGCCGCGACCGGTTCCTGTCCGGCGACGGCGCGCCAGCGACCGCGAGCGGCGGCTTGAGTCGGGCCGGCGGCAGTCATAGCAGTGCGCCCTTGCAGGCTTCGGGAAAAGCATCGTAGAACAGGGACGTTGGCGCGCGGACCGGTGCTCGGCGGCCGAGCGGCTGCACGCCCGGCGACGGCGCCAGATGGAGCGGGTTTTCAAGAAGGACAAGCGTCGCAGGTGGCATCATGAGCGAGCTCTTGCACATCGTCTGCCCCCATTGCCATACCACCAACCGCATGCCGGCCGCCCGGCTCGCCGACGGCGGGACGTGCGGGCGCTGCAAGCAGAAGCTGTTCGTCGGCCGGCCGGTCGATCTCACCCAGAGCGGCTTCGACAAGCATCTGCACAACAGCGATCTGCCGATGGTGGTGGATTTCTGGGCATCCTGGTGCGCCCCCTGCCGCGCCTTCGCGCCGGTGTTCGAGCAGGCGGCTGCCGCCCTGGAACCGCGGCTGCACTTCGCCAAGGTCGATACCCAGGCCGAGCCGATGGTGGCGGCCCGCTTCGGCATCCGCAGCATTCCCGCGCTGATCGTCTTCCGGCGAGGCCAGGAGATCGCCCGGCAGTCCGGCGCCATGGACTACCGCAGCTTCGTCGCCTGGCTGGAGTCGGTCATCTCGTGACCTTTCTGTTGTCGAGCTGGGACACGCTGCTCCGCTGGCTCGGCCGACTCGGCCGGCATGAGCTGCCGCTGCTGCTGGCGATGACTGCGCTGGCCGGCGGCACCTGGGCCTTCCTCGAGCTGGCCGGTGAAGTGCTGGATGGCGGGACGCTGGATTTCGATGCGCGCCTCCTGCTGGCACTGCGCAATCCGGCCGACCTGAGCGATCCGCTGGGCCCCGGCTGGCTGGAAGAGATGGGGCGTGATTTCACCGCGCTGGGCGGCACCGGGGTTCTGGTGCTGCTGGGCGCCAGCGTGACCGGTTACCTGCTGCTGAGCGGCCACCATCGCACCGCGCTGTTCACGGTGATCGCACTGACCGGCGGCTGGCTGCTGAGCTCGCTGCTCAAGCTCGGCTTCGACCGCCCTCGCCCGGACCTGGTCCCGCACGGCTCCATCGTCTACACCGCCAGCTTCCCGAGCGGTCACTCGATGATGGCGGCAGTCACCTATCTCACGCTGGCGATCATACTGGCGCGCGCCCAACCTCATCACCGACTGAAGGCTTATCTGCTGCTGATCGCGATCCTGCTGACGGTGCTGGTGGGCATGAGCCGCGTCTACCTGGGCGTGCATTGGCCGAGCGACGTGCTGGCCGGCTGGACGGCAGGGGCCGCCTGGGCATCCTTGTGCTGGCTGGCGGCGCGCGCCCTGCAGCGGCATGGCCGTATCGAAAAGGATCCGGCGGCCGGCGATTGAGGAGTCTCGCCTCGAATCAGTGGCTGAGGCCTTCCAGCTTGTACACCTGCATCAATCGGCGGATCTTGTCCTGATCGTCCGGCGATACATCGTGGAACTCGAAGCCCGTGTGGTGGAACAGGGCGTTCTCTTCTTTCTTGTCCCACACGCTCTGGGCCTCGACCACCAGCTCCCGGCTGGGATCGAATTCTTCGGGCAGCTCCACCCGCAGCGTCAGCCGCTGCTCAGGCTCGACGGCCTCCTTGCTCTGCAGCATCGCTCCGTGCGGGGTGATATCGACCAGGTAGCCCACAAACTTGTTGCTACCCCCATCGAATACCCGCAGGTAGCGGTTGATGACTTCGCGTTCCTCGCGTCTTGCCTCTGCCACGATTGCTCTCCTTGTCGCGTGGTGGAATAGCCTCAGCCGGAGCTCTGGCAGCTGGGCTTGCGCCCGGCGGCACGTGCTTCCTTGTAGTACTTCATGGCCTCGTCCATTCCCGCCTGCAAGTCGTTAATCCGCCGCCCGTGCGACGGATGGGTCGACAGGAATTCAGGCGGCTGTCCGCCGCCGGCCTGCTCCATGTTCTGCCACAGCGCGATCGACTCGCGCGGATCGAAGCCGGCCTTGGCCATGAGCTGGAGGCCGACGATGTCGGCTTCGGACTCCTGCGTGCGGCTGAACGGCAGCAGAATGCCGAACTGGGCTCCCACTCCCAGCAGCGCCATGACCGCCTGCTGCTGACCGGATCCCTGGGAACCGGACAGCGCCTGCACGATCTGCAGGCCGGCGTTGGTGGCGAATGCCGTCGACACACGCTCGTTGGAGTGCTCGGCGATAACGTGCGCCACTTCATGACCGATGACCGTCGCCAGCTGGTCCTGGTTCTTGGCGACCTTGAGCAGCCCGGTATGCACGCCGATCTTGCCGCCCGGCAGCGCGAAGGCGTTGGCGGAAGAATCGTCGAACACCCGCACCTCCCATTCGCGCTTGCCTTCGAGCTGGCGGGTAATGGCATCGGCCACGCACTCGACATAGCGGTTGACGACGGGATCCTTGTCGACCGGCAGCTCCTCCTGCATCTGCTGGAAGGCGGTCGCTCCCATCTCCGCCATTTGCGAACTGGGAAACAGCTGCAGCTGCCGACGCCCGGTCGGCGACGTCGTACAGGCGGCAACAGCAAGCGCAGCCACCGTGATCAGGACCAGTGGGCGACGCATGGCCTCTCTCCAAGTTATTGAGCGAATTCCATCTTATTGAGCACCTCGACGCCGATCGGTCGTGGTCTGGGGGCAGCCCGGCAGGCAGGCAAGCCCGGCAGCCTGTCAGTACCGGCTGAAGACGCGCGTCTTCCCGGACTTGTCGAAGCTCACCACGTTATAGCGCTGCGTCACCGGCCCCTCCATCCCCGGCGACCCCATCGGCATGCCGGGAACGGCGAGCCCGGTCACCGCCGGCCGCTCCTTCAACAGCCGCTTGATATCGGCAGCCGGTACATGGCCTTCGATGACATAACCGTCCACCAGCGCGGTATGGCAGGATGCCAGCTCGCGGGTGACGCCGTTGGCCAGCTTGACGCCGCTGACGTCGCGCACATCGATCGCCTTGACGGTAAAGCCATGCGCCTTGACATGGTCGATCCAGGCCACGCAGCAGCCGCAGGTGGGGCTCTTGTAGACCGTCATCTCCGCCGCCAGCGCCGCGAACGGCGCTGCCATGACCAGCGCTAGCGCGAGCAGCGCCCGCCGCAACAGGGTGTCAATTGCCTTAAACATCTCGGTTCTCCACTGTCGGCCTGCCGCAGCCTGCGGCAATGCATTCCGCCAGCTTCGAACCTTAACGCAAGATCCGGGTTCCCCGCAGCGGCACCGATCCGCGTTACAGGGATCCGTGCTCGGTCAGGCGCCGCGCCTGGTAGTTGGTGCTCGACAGGGCATTGATCAGATCCTCGGGCTCGACCTCGCCGGCCACCGTCGCGATGCCGGATTCCAGGTCGACCTCCACCGCTTCGACACCGGCCAGCTTGCGCAGTGCCTGCTCGACCTCATCCTTGCAGGCGGCGCATTTCATGCCGTCGACTTGAATGTGCCGGGTCCGCTCAGGTGTCACATTCGGCATTCCGCTCTCTCCAGGGGCGCCCGCCCCGTTCGTCATCGCCGCTGATCCGCCGTATATGGCGACGGCCGGCCCGCAACGAAACGGGCTGCGCTTGACCGGCAGGCCGAATTCGCCTACCTTTACCCCACCCCAGGAGGGGTGGAACAGGAGGGCAAACCATGACCACGCTCAAGGTAACCGGCATGACCTGCGGCCATTGCGAGAATGCCGTCCGGCAGGCGCTCGAAGGCGTCGCCGGGGTTGTCCGGGTCATCGAGGTATCGCGCGAGCGCGAGCAGGCCGTCGTGGAAGGCAGTGCCGACCCGCAGGACCTGATCGCCGCCGTGCAGGAAGAAGGCTACACCGCCGAGGTGGCGTCATGAGCCACAGCGACGGATGCCACGGTCTGCGGCTGGACCCGCCGGTCCGTGAGGACGCCCGGCGGCGGCTGCTGTCGGTGAAGGGCCACGTCGAGGGCATCCTGCGCATGCTCGAGAACGAGCAGGTCTATTGCGTGGACGTGCTCAAGCAGATCAAGGCCGTCGACGGCGCGCTCAACAAGATCGGCGATCTGATCCTGAAAAGCCACCTGCGCAGCCACGTGGTGACCGCGCACGAACGTGGCGACGAGGACCGGGTGGTGGACGAGCTGATGGAAATCCTCAAATACCGCTAGGGACACCAAGCATGAAGCCCAAGCTGAAGGCCGCCTTCGCCGCCGAGATGGACGCTGCCCGCACTCTCTACCGGGCCGGCGAGTTCGCCGCCTGCTTCCGCCACCTGGAGCGGGCCCACATCCTCGGTCAGCGCTACTACCTGCCTCACCTGACCAGCCATTACTGGATGTTCAAGGTCGGACTCAGGACCCGCGATCTGCGCGAGATCGTCGGCCAGATCCTGCGGATGCTGGCATCGGCAGGATCACTGATCGGCGTCGTCCCGGTCGGCAACACCGGCGGAGCCAATGTGCCGGCCCTGAAGCCGATGCCGATCCCGGCCGATCTCCAGCACTACTTCGTCGAGCGACAGAGCACATGAACCAGCAGTTGAGCATCGGCATCCAGGGCATGACCTGCGCCGCCTGCGTCGGTCGGGTCGAGCGCGCCCTCAAAAAACAATCGGGCGTGGTCGATGCCCGGGTCAATCTGGCCACCGAGAAAGCAGTGGTCGATGTAACCGACGCCTCGGCGCGGCAACTGGTCGCTGCCATCGCCGATGCCGGCTACCAGCCGGTCACCGCAACCGCCGAATTCGGCGTCCACGGCATGACCTGTGCGTCCTGCGTGTCGCGCGTGGAACGGGTGCTGAACAAGCTGCCCGGGGTACTGGAGGCAAGCGTCAACCTTGCCACCGAGAGGGTCCAGGTCCGCTACCTGCCGGAGCTGGTATCGCCGCCGCGCCTGCAGGCAGCGGTCCGGGATGCCGGCTACCAGCCGCGGGACCTGAGCCAGCCGGCGGCACCGGCGGCCGATGACGGCGAGCGGGACGCCCTGCGCCGGCAGGTCTGGTTCGCCGCCGCCTTTACCATCCCGCTGGTGATCGTCGGCATGGGCAAGATGACGCCGGGGCTGGAACAGCTGTTCATGCAGGTGATGCCCCACCGCGGCTGGATGTGGCTGGAGTGGCTGCTCGCCACCCCGGTGCTGTTCGTCGCCGGCCGCCGCTTCTTCACCAGCGGCTATGCCGAGCTCAAGCACCGCAGCCCTGGCATGAACAGCCTGGTGATGATCGGCGCCAGCGCGGCGTATCTCTACTCGGTCGCCGCCCTGCTGATCCCGCAGGCCTTCCCGGCCGGCACTGCCGAGACCTATTTCGAGGCAGCCGGCGTGATCGTCACCCTGATCCTGGTCGGCCGCTACCTGGAGCACATCGCCAGGGGCCGGACCTCGGCCGCCATCAAGAAGCTGCTGCAGCTGCAGGCCAAGACCGCCCGCGTGCTGCGCGACGGCGAGGCCGTGGAGCTGCCGGTAGAGGCAGTGATGCCGGGCGACCGCATCCTGGTGCGGCCGGGCGAGCGGATTCCCGTCGACGGCGTGGTCGAGGACGGTCAGTCCTATGTCGACGAATCCATGATCACTGGCGAGCCGGTGCCGGTTGCCAAGGCCGCCGGCGCCGAGCTGGTGGGCGGCACGGTCAACCGCAACGGCGCCCTCACCTTCCGGGCCACCCGGGTCGGAGCGGACACCGTGCTCAGCCAGATCATCCGCATGGTCGAGGCCGCGCAAGCCGAAAAGCCGCCGATCCAGCAGCTCGCCGACCAGATTGCCGGCGTGTTCGTGCCGGTGGTACTGGTGATCGCGGCGCTCACCTTCGGCATCTGGCTCGGCTTCGGGCCGCAACCGGCGCTGTCCTTCGCTTTCGTCACGGCGGTAAGCGTGCTGCTGATCGCCTGCCCCTGCGCCATGGGGCTGGCAACGCCGACCGCCATCATGGTGGGCACCGGCAAAGGCGCCGAACTCGGCGTGCTGTTCCGCAAGGGAGCGGCCCTGGAGACACTCGCCAAGGTCGACACGGTGGTGCTGGACAAGACCGGCACGCTGACCCGCGGCCAGCTGGAGCTGACCGACCTGATCGTGCTCGATGGCGACGAGGCCGAGGTACTGGCTCTGGTAGCCGCTGCGGAATCGCGCAGCGAGCATCCGATCGCCGAGGCCATTGCTCGGGCAGCCGCGGAACGGGGGCTTGCGCTGCCGGCAGTCGAGCGCTTTGCCGCCGAGCCGGGCTGGGGCGTGGAAGCGCAGGTTGCGGGGCGGACCGTGCAGGTCGGCGCCGACCGCTACATGAAGCGCCTGGGCATCCCTCTCGGCGAGGCCGGGGCGCGCGCCCGCGCGCTGGCGGCACAGGCCAAGAGCCCGCTGTATGCCGCCGTCGACGGCCGGATGGCGGCGGTGTTTGCGGTGGCCGACTCGCTCAAGGACGGCTCGCGCGAGGCCATCGCCGCGCTCAAGGCGCAGGGCCTGGAGGTTGCCATGCTCACCGGCGACAACCGTGCCACGGCCGACGCGATCGCGCGTGAGGTCGGGATCGAGCAGGTACTGGCGGAGGTACTGCCGGATCAGAAGGCGGCAGAGGTCAAGCGGCTGCAGGCGGAAGGGCGGCGGGTCGCCTTCGTCGGCGATGGCATC
>JAJUFY010000227.1 GCA_029263635.1 Ectothiorhodospiraceae bacterium
TCGAGGGCACCGAACGCGGCGCCAAATACGAGTTCGACATCGACACCGCCGACGGCCAGGCCATCGAGGTCTCGGTGGACGCGTACACCGGCGAGCTGATCGGCACGGACGACTGAGTCCGGGCACGGCCCGTCATTGCCTGTGCGACCGTGTTCTGCGACCATGAACGGATGGATCGCCACAGCCTTGACCATTCGTCGTCGTGGCGCGGGCGCACGATCGCGTGGGAACGCTTCGGCGATGGCCCTCCACTCGTTCTCCTGCATGGCACGCCGTGGTCGTCTGCGCTCTGGCGGCCGATCGCCACTGCGCTCGCACAGCGGTTCACCGTCTACCTCTGGGACATGCCCGGCTACGGTCGCTCTTCCAAGAAGCCCGGCGATGCCGTCGATCTCGGCACCCAGGGCGAGCTGTTCGCTCACCTCCTGGACGAGTGGGGACTCGATCGACCGCACGTCATCGCGCATGATTTCGGAGGGGCCGTGGCGCTTCGCGCTCGGCTGTTGCACGGCGCCCGCTACGCCTCGCTCTGCCTCGTCGATGTCGTGGCGCTCTCCCCCTGGGGCTCACCGTTCTTCACGCTGGTGAAGCAGCATGCCGACGTGTTCGAGCCGCAGATCGACCTGCGCCGCAACTACTTCTGCTGGCTCGGCTCCACCCGCGAGCTGGATGCCTTCAAGTACTTCTTCCGCGAGACCGAGCACGGGGTTGCGGTTGCCCACTGCTACCAGTACGAGCCGGGGCACAGCACCTGGGTGATCGAGATGCCGCCGGAAACCTGGGAGGGCCACGGTTTCGGGGCGATGGAGGAGGCGGAATACGTCAAGGTGCTCGAGCGCATCTTCGCCGAGGAACTGGACGGCCATCCGCTGATCACCAACCGCTCGCTGTGGCGACGCTTCCCGACCGTCCGCAACAAGCGCTGGACCGCCGGCAATATCGTCCTGCTCGGCGACGCCCAGCACACCGCGCATTACTCGATCGGTTCCGGCACCAAGCTTGCCATGGAGAGCGCCATCGCCCTGTTCGAGGCGATTCAGACCAACGCCGAGCTGCCGGCGGCACTGGAGGCGTTCGAGCGCGACCGCCGCACCGAGGTGGAGATCACCCAGCATGCCGCCGACGTCTCGCTGGCCTGGTTCGAGAACATGGCCCGCTACTGGCATCTGGATCCGCGCCAGTTCGCCTTCGGTGTCATGTCGCGCTCCAAGAAGATCACCTACGAAAACCTGCGGCTGCGGGATCCCGGCTTCGTCGCCGCCTGCAACCGCATGTTCGCCGAGCAGGTGCGCCGCAGCGGTTTCGAGGTCGAGGACGACAGGCCGCCGATGTTCACGCCGCTGCGGCTGCGCGACATGGTGCTGGACAACCGGGTGGTGGTCTCGCCGATGGCGCAGTACATGGCCGAGGACGGCATGCCGAACGACTGGCACCTGGTGCACTACGGCAGCCGGGCCCTGGGCGGCGCCGCCCTGGTCTATACCGAGATGACCTGCGTGTCGCCGGAAGGCCGCATAACCCCGGGCTGCACCGGCCTTTGGAACGAGGCGCAGCGGGATGCGTTCAAGCGCATCGTCGATTTCGTCCACGCCCAGTCCGGCGCCAAGCTCTGCATGCAGCTCGGCCACTCCGGCCGCAAGGGCTCGACCCAGGTCGGCTGGGAGCGCATGGATTATCCGCTCGAGGAGGGCAACTGGCCGATCTATTCGGCCTCGCCGATTCCGTATCTGCCGGTCAGCCAGGTGCCGATCGCGCTGGACCGGGCGCAGATGGACAAGGTGGTCGAGGATTTCGTGCGGGCTGCCCGCTACGCCGACGAGGCCGGCTTCGACATGCTCGAGATCCACATGGCCCACGGCTATCTGCTGGCAAGCTTCATTTCGCCGCTCACCAACCGGCGCAACGACGAGTATGGCGGCCCGCTGGCCAATCGCCTGCGTTTCCCGCTGGAGGTGTTTGCCGCGGTGCGAGCGGTGTGGCCTGAGCACAAGCCGATGTCGATCCGCATCTCCGCCACCGACTGGGCGCCGGGCGGCCTCAGCGGCGAGGAGCTGGTCGAGCTTGCCCGCCGCTTCAAGGAGGCCGGGGTCGATCTGATCGACGTCTCCGCCGGCCAGACCGTCGCCGACCAGAAGCCGGTATACGGCCGCATGTTCCAGACCCCCTTTGCCGATCAGGTACGCAACGAGGTGGGGATCGCCACCATGGCGGTCGGCAATATCACCGATGCCGATCAGGTGAATACCATCCTCATGGCCGGTCGCGCCGACCTGGTAGCGCTGGCGCGGCCGCATCTCACCAATCCCAGCTTCGTGCTGCAATCGGCCGCCTGGTACGGACAGGAGCAGCAGCTCTGGCCCAAGCCCTATCTGTCCGGCAAGTTCCAGGCGCATCGGCTGGCCGAGCGGGAGCGGGAGGAGCTGACGGCACTCAGGCTCGCCAGCAAGCCCCGCAGCCATGCCGTTAAGGAGGAGTCGGTGCCGCGGCCGGCGAAGACCAGGGCCGCGTCCTGATCGTCGCGGCGCTTGCTTGCCGGGGAGCGTCGGCCTGCAGCGCTAAGGATCGCCCGAGAGCTCAGGCGCCCGGCCGGCCCCGGCGCTGGTCGACGTTGGCGCGGACCCGGTCGAGCAGCCCGATCAGCTGCTCCAGTTCGCGATCGGAGAGAATCCCGAAGATTTCCTCCGACCACGCCTCGTGGTCGGCCGCCATGCGCCGGAACACTTCCATGCCGGTCCCGGTGAGGCAGACGTAGTTGACGCGGCGGTCTTCCTCCGAGGGCCGCCGTTCGATCAGACCGTCGGCGATCATGCGGTCCAGCAGGCGGGTGATGTTGCCCTTGGAGGCCAGCAGGCGCTGCGCCAGGGCACTGGTGGTCATGCCGTCGGGGCCGGCATGTTCCAGGTGCGCGAGCACGTCGAAGCGGGACAGGGAGCTCGCGTGGCGGCTGCGGAACAGGTCGGAAATCGCCTGTTCCACCCGCTTCGAGCATTTGATCAGGTGCAGCCAGGCCCGCAGCGACTGCTTGCTGGAGCGGGTAAACGGCCGGATCTCGTCAGGAGCGTCCATGCGGTTCCAGGGCCGACGCGACGACGTTCCGGACGGCCGCCTTGGCGCGGCCGAGCAGATCATGCAGCGTGTGAAGGTCGTCCGGAGGAAGGCCGGCAAACAGCTCTCCCAGCCATTGCTCGTGCGCGGCCGCCATGGCGGCGAATTCGCTGCGGCCCTTGGCGGTCAGCGCCACCAGCTGCACCCGCCGGTCGCTCGGCAGCGGCTGCCGTTCGACATAGCCGTCCCGCTCGAGGCGATCGACGACGCCGGTGACGTTGCCGCCGGAGACGAGCAGCCGGCGCGACAGCGCCGACATGGTCTGCGGCTCGCCGGCGCGATCCAGCTCCGCCATGACATCGAACTGCGGCAGGGTGGTGCCGAAGCGCTGGCGCAACCGGCTGCGCAATTCCTGCTCAACCAGCGTGGTCAGCGGCAACAGCCGCAGCCACAGCCGCAAGGCGGCCTTGTCGTCCTGTCCATGGTCAGAGGCACGGCTAATCTCGCGAGCAGTATCCATGGTGCTGGCTGGGAGCGTGGCTGTGTTATCGGTGTTCATGGGCGGTCCTGCGGGTCCGTCGCTTATCGCCGCCGGGCACGGGATCTGCGTCATCCGCGAGATTCGGCACTACCGCCGCCGATTCGGCCCATGATACACGATCTATAACAGAAGTTGTTGATATTTCGGCAACACGGAGGCCCGCCAGCCCGGGGGCCTCCGCAAGAATCGCTCAATGGGCCGACGGCCGCTCCTGATGCAGAGCCGACCGCTGCTGGCCGGGATGCCGGCCTTCGGCGAACTCCTCGATCATCGCCCGACAGAAGGCGGGAAGGTCGTCCGGGTTTCGGCTGGTCACCAGGCCCTGGTCGGTTACCGCTTGCTGATCCACCCAGTGCGCGCCGGCGTTCTCGAGATCGGTCCGGATCGAGGGATACGACGTCACGGTACGGCCGCGGATCACGTCCGCTTCCGCCAGCATCCAGGGGCCGTGGCAGATCGAGGCGACCGGCTTGCCGGCCGCGAAGAATTCCCGCACCAGTTCCACCGCCTCCGGCTGCAGGCGCAGATGGTCCGGGCTCATGACCCCGCCGGGGATGAGCAGGGCGTCGAAGTCGCCGGCATCGGCCTGCCGGAGCGGCATGTCGACATCGAAGGTCTGCCCCCAGTCGGTATGGTTCCA
>JAJUFY010000198.1 GCA_029263635.1 Ectothiorhodospiraceae bacterium
GCCTGGATCGGCAGATCATCAAGCATAAGGAAAAGCTTACTGATCACCGCCGCACCGCAGACGCGGCTCACAAGGCCCAAGCGGAATAAGGAGCAGCCGCCGCGACACCTAGCCGGTGCCGCGGCGGCGACACAATGAAGATCACCGACCTGCTGACCATAGAGCGCATCCAGATCGACACCGACGTCGGTAGCAAGAAGCGTGCGCTGGAGGTGCTGAGCGAAATTCTGGTCGCCGGCGACGCGCCGGCTTCGGTCATTTTCAGCAAGCTGATCGGCCGGGAACGGCTGGGCAGCACCGGTCTCGGCCACGGCGTGGCCCTGCCGCATGCTCGCATCGAGCAGAGCAGCGAAGCGCGCGGCGCCCTGATCAAGCTCTCGCAGGGCATCGACTTCGACGCTTTCGACCGCCAGCCGGTCGACCTGCTGTTCGCGCTCATCGTGCCCGCCCACTTCACGGACGAGCACCTGCAGATCCTCGCCAGCCTCGCCGAGCTGTTCAGCGACCAGGATCTCTGCCGGGATCTGCGTCAGGCCGACAGCGCCGAGGCGATCTACCGGCGCCTGCAGGCCTGGCAGGATGCTCACGGCCTCACCTGACCACCGTGCCCGCCCGGCCCAGGCAACAGCCGGCCAGCATCGTGCTGCCAGGAACGCTGCTGGAGATCCTCGGCGTCGGCGTGCTGCTCAGCGGGGAAAGCGGCAGCGGCAAGAGCGATGCGGTGCTCGGCCTGCTGGACAGAGGCAACCGGCTGATCGCGGATGATGCGGTCGAGTTCTACCGTCGCGGCGGCCGCTTATATGGCCGCTGTCCGGCCGGGCTGCGCGGCCTGGTGGCGATCCGCGGCCTGGGCGTGCTGGACGTGCGGCAGCTGTTCGGGCCGCGGGCGCTGTGCGCCAGCAAGGCGGTGGCGCTCGAAATCGCGCTGGAATCACAGCCGCCGCCGGCCGATGCGCGGATGGTAGAGCGAGACATTCGCACTATAATGGACACTGCAGTACCGCGCCTGCGACTGCCTGCCGCCAGCGGACGCGATCTGCCGCTGCTGCTGGAAACGGCCGTCCGGGCGCACGCCCCCGCAGGCGGCCACACCCCTCGATTGCGGGGCCATCGCGGGTAAGGAAGACCTATGAAGCTCGTGATCGTCAGCGGTATGTCCGGCTCCGGCAAGAGCGTGGCACTGCATACGCTGGAAGACATCGGTTTCTACTGCATCGACAACCTGCCGGTCGGCCTGCTCGCCGACTTCGGCCGTCACATGACCGAGCAGGATTCGAAGTCGGCGGACCGCTATGCGGTCGGCATCGACGCCCGCAACGGCGCCGAAGACCTGTCCCGCTTCCCCCATATCCTGGATGAGCTGGAAGCGCTCGGCATCCGCAGCGAGATCCTGTTCCTGCGCGCCGCCTACACCACGCTCATCAAGCGCTTCAGCGAAACCCGCCGCCGGCATCCCCTGAGCCTGCCGAACACCTCGCTGGAGGAGGCGATCCAGCGCGAAGCCGAATTGCTGGCGCCGATTCGCGAACGCGCCGACCTCGTCATCGACACCACCGCCACCAACGTCCACCAGTTGCGCGAACTGGTGCGGGAACGGCTCGACCGCCGCGCCGATGCCAGGCTATCGCTGCTGTTCGTGTCGTTCGGCTTCAAGCACGGCGTGCCCAAGGATGCCGACTACGTGTTCGACGTCCGTTGCCTGCCGAATCCGCACTGGGAGCCCCGGCTGCGGCCTCTCACCGGCCGCGACGCCGACGTCCAGCGCTACCTGGAGGCGCAGCCCAGCGTCGAGCGCATGTATACCCAGATCCGGGATTTCGTCGAGGAATGGCTGCCGAGCTTCGAACGCGAGGGCCGCAGCTATCTGACCGTCGCCGTCGGCTGCACCGGCGGTCAGCACCGCTCGGTGTACCTGACCGAGCGGCTGGCGGAACACTTCCGGCAACGCTCGGACAACGTCATCGTCCGTCACCGGGAACTGACATGAGCGTCGGTCTGCTGCTGATTACCCACACCGGCGTCGGGCGTGCCCTGCTGGACGTCGCCGTCACCACCATGCACGGCTGCCCGCTGCAGGTCCGCTGCCTCGAAGTCGGCACCGCTGCCGATCCGGACGCCCTCCGCGAACTGGGGCAGGAGATGATCGCGGAACTCGACCGCGGCGCCGGGGTGCTGATTCTCACCGATGCCTACGGCTCGACGCCGAGCAACATCGCCTGCAGTCTCCGTCGCGGTCGCCGTACCGCCGTCGTCGCCGGGCTCAACCTGCCGATGCTGCTGCGCATCCTCAACTACCCCACGCTCTCTCTGGCCGAACTCGAGCACAAGGCCGTCAGCGGCGGGCGCGACGGCGTCCTGCGCGCCGGTTGCGAACAGGCGACGGTATAGGCATCCTGCTGGCGCCGGCCGACACGCCGGCAGCAGGAAGGAGAGCATGCGTGCCGAGCCGGGAAATACGCATCATCAATAAACTGGGATTGCACGCGCGGGCGGCGAGCAAGTTCGTGACGCTGGCGTCGACTTTTCAGTCGCAGATCCGGCTACGCAAGGACAACCGCGAGGTCAATGGCAAGAGCATCATGGGCATCATGATGCTGGCTGCCGGCCGCGGCAGCCACCTGGTGCTGTCGGCCGAAGGCCCTGACGCCGAAGCCGCGCTGGACGCCCTGGAGCGGCTGGTCAGCAGCCGCTTCGGCGAGGGGGAATGAACCCGCCGGCTCGCGGCCGCCGTACGCGTGTGGCACCCGTAGAGCGGCTCCTGGCCGCGGACGGCCGCGCGGTGGCGAAAGAATCGCGGCGGGGACGCCGCTCCTACATCAGGAAATCCATCTCCCCCTTCTCCCCTGCCTTCCTTTGCGTCCCGGCGCCCTTGATTCGCCCTGGAGAGCCCCACTCCTGCGGGGCGGTAACGCTGCCGGTCCGGCCAAGACCGGCCGTGCAGCGAGCTGCCTCTATCTTGCCCGGCTTAAGGCCTGGCGACGGCGATCCTGCCGCCTACTCCCCGGCGACCGTCATTTCGTCCAGCAGCAGCGAGCCGGTGAGGATGTTGCCGCGCGAGTCGACATCGCTGCCCACCGCGCGCAGGTTGCGGAACATGTCGCGCAGGTTGCCGGCCACCGTGATTTCCTGCACCGGATAGGCGATCTCGCCGTCCTCCACCCAGAAGCCGCTGGCGCCACGGGAGTAATCGCCGGTCAGGGTATTGACGCCCTGCCCCATCAGCTCCGTCACCACCAGGCCGCGGCCCATCTCTCGCAGCAGTCCTCGGAAGTCCAGGCTGCCCGGCCGGATCACCAGGTTGTGGACGCCGCCGGCATTGCCCGTGCTTTGCAAGCCAAGCTTGCGGGCCGAGTAGCTGGACAGCACATAGCCCTGCAATACGCCGTCCTCCACCAGCGTCCGCTGCCGGGTGGCCACGCCCTCCAGGTCGAACGGCGCGCTGCCCAATGCCCGCGGCCGGTGCGGCTGCTCCTCAATGTGGACGAAATCGGGAAAGACCTGCTTGCCGAGGTGATCGAGCAGAAAGCTCGCCTTGCGGTAGAGCGCACCGCCGCTGACGGCGCCGATGAAATGCCCGAGCAGGCCGCGCGCGACCTCCGGCACATACAGCACCGGCACCCGCATGGTCGGCAAGCGCCGGGCCCCCAGCCGGCGCAGCGTGCGCTCAGCCGCCCGCCGGCCCACCTCGGCCGCCGTCTCCAGGGCGGCCGCCACCCGCGAGGTGGTGTACCAGTAATCGCGCTGCATGGCGTCGCCGTCCGTGCCGCCCACCACACAACTTAAACCGTGGCGGGACGCGGCATAGCCGGCCAGGAAACCGTGGCTGTTGCCGTACACGCGCAGGCCGCTGCGGCTGGAAACCTCGGCGCCGTCGGAGTTGCAGATCCTGGCATCGGCCGCCAGCGCCACCGCTTCGCACTCGCGGGCCATGCGGATGGCGTCCTCGGGCTCCAGGTCCCAGGGATGGTAGAGATCCAGGTCCGGAATCTCCCGAGCCAGCAGCTCCGGATCGGCAAGCCCCTGGGCCGGATCGGCCGAAGTATGGCGGGCAATGGCACAGGCCGCCTGCACCGTCTCCAGCACCGAAGCCTTGCGGAAATCCGAGGAGCTGGCGCTGCCCTTCTGCTTGCCGAAGTACACCGTCACGCCCAGGCCGCGGTCGCGCTGGTGCTCCAGCGTGTCGACCTCGCCCCTGCGGACGTTGACCGACAGGCCGATGTCGACGCTGATCGCCGCCTCCGCCTCGCTCGCACCCGCCCGCTTCGCTTCGGCCAGTGCCAGGCTGACCAGCTCTGCCAGGGTTTCCTTGGACGGCAGTCCGGCCCGGGCCGGCTGTGTTTCCGTGCTCGTCATCGCTGCTCCTTATGAATCTTCACGCCGCCGTGCCGCCCACCGTCATGGCGTCGATTTTGAGCGTCGGCTGGCCGACCCCGACCGGCACGCTCTGGCCGTCCTTGCCGCAGGTGCCGACGCCGGCGTCGAGCTGCAGATCGTTGCCGACCATGCTGACGCGGGTAAGCACTTCCGGACCGCTGCCGATCAGAGTCGCTCCCTTGACCGGCCGGGTGACCTTGCCGTCCTCGATCAGGTAGGACTCGGAGGCGGAGAAGACGAACTTGCCGTTGGTGATGTCGACCTGGCCACCGCCGAAGTTCACCGCGTACAGCCCTTTCTTCACGCTGCGAATGATCTCCTTCGGGTCGTGGTTGCCGGCGAGC
>JAJUFY010000099.1 GCA_029263635.1 Ectothiorhodospiraceae bacterium
GCTCGGCCTGACTCTGGCTCCGCATGAGGCACGCCGCTACGAGAGCGGTGAGTCGAAGCTGCGCCCGCTGGTCTGCGTGCGTGGCCGCGCCGTCTATGTGCTGCACGCGCTACATGGCGAACCCGGCGCCAGCGTGCACGACAAGCTCTGCGAACTGCTGTTCTTCGTCGCCACCGTCCGAGACGCCGGCGCAGCCCAGGTGACCGCGGTGCTGCCGTATCTGTGCTATGCGCGCAAGGACCGTCGCACCAAAGCCCGGGATCCGGTCACCACGCGCTATGTTGCGCAGCTGCTGGAGGCGGCCGGGGTCGATTGCGTGATGGCGCTGGATGTCCATAACCGGCAGGCCTTCGACAACGCCTTCCGCTGCCGGACCGAGCACCTGGAAGCCCGGGTCGTGCTTGCCGAGGCGCTGCTGCCCCTGCTTGACGACCGCCCGCTGACGGTGGTCGCGCCGGATTCGGGCGGCACCAGACGGGCCGAGCTGTTCCGTCAGACGCTGGCCGAGCGGATCACCGAGGAACCGGGCACGGCATTGGTGGAAAAGCACCGTAACGGCGATGCCGTCCGTGGCGGCCGGCTGGTCGGCGATGTGGAGGGGCGGACCGTGGTGATCGTGGACGACATGATCAGCACCGGTGCGACGTTGCGACAGGCGGCTGCGGCCTGTCGCGCCCATGGCGCCGCGACAGTGCACGCAGTCGTCACCCACGGCCTGTTCGCAGCCGATGCTGCGGCGTTGCCGGCCGTGTCCGAGCTGGACCGGCTGCTGATCAGCAACAGCGTGGCGCCACGGATACCGCAATCGCTGCGGGCCAAGGTGGGGATCGTGCCGCTGGAGCCGCTGTTCGCGCGGGCGATCTCGGCCCTGTTCACCCAGGCGGAATCGCCGGTCCTGGAAACCTGAAGGATTCCGTCCCCGGGGTCATCGCCCGAGCGCGTCGGCGAGCTGTCGCAGGCCGCTGGAGAACGCCACCGGGTAGGGCGGGGCGGGGTCCAGGCTGCGCAACGCTTCCGGCAGCTGCGCGAGCTGCTCGGCTGCGCGGGCGCGGCCGACCGCCAGCGGCTCAGCGGGTGCCGTACGCCGGCCGGCACGCATCACCGGTACCAGCAGGGGCTCGCCGGCGGTGGTTTCGCCATCGAGGGCGATGGTATCGCCGCACATCCGGCCGGCGGCGTCGTAACGGCGCCAGACCTGCTTGCGGCCGGGCCAGCTCGCCTTGCCTTCCGAGCGCTTGCGGCGCGGCCAGCCGGCGTATTCGGTGAGCTTGTAGGCGCAATCGAGCGCCGGCGCGTCCTGGGAGACATCGAGCCGGGTGCCCAGCCCGAAACCGTCGATCGGCGCGCCTGCCGCCAGCAGGTCTTTTAGCGCGTGCTCGTCGAGATTGCCGCTGGCGAAGATGCCGATGTCGGGGAAGCCGGCCGAGTCGAGTATCGCGCGGACCCGCCGGGCATGCTCCGCCAGGTCGCCGCTGTCCAGCCGCACCGCCCGGATGTGCACCTTGTCGGCGCGCAGCTCCGATGCGAGCCGGGCTACCAGCCGGGCGCCGGCTTCGGTGTCGTAGGTGTCTATCAGAAACACCAGGTTGTCGGGCTGCGCGGCCGCGAACGAGCGGAAGGCTTCCAGCTCCGAATCGTGCGCCTGGATGTAGGAGTGCGCCATGGTGCCGAACAGGGGAATG
Organism: Ectothiorhodospiraceae bacterium; assembly: GCA_029263635.1. GTDB lineage: Bacteria > Pseudomonadota > Gammaproteobacteria > Nitrococcales > AK92 > JAAYIK01. The sequence continues at coordinate 1,683 of JAJUFY010000099.1, forward strand.
CGGTAATACTGGCCGGCCAGTACCGTCGCAGTGCCGGCAAAACCGGCCAGATAGGCCGAACGCGCCGCCAGCAGGCCTGCCTCGGCGCCGTGCGCGCGCCGCAAACCGAAGTCCACCAGCAGCCGGTCCGGAGCGACCAGGGCGCTGCGGGCGGCCTTGGAGGCGATCAGGGTCTGGAAGTGCACCAGGTTCATGAGGCGCGATTCCAGCAGCTGGGCCTGCGGCAGCGGCGCGGTGATCCGCAGCACCGGCTCGTCCGGGAACATGACCGTGCCTTCCGGGACGGCGTCGATGTCGCCGTCGAAGCGCCAGTCGGCGAGATGGTCGAGGAAGTCGCGCGGAAAATGGCCGAGGGTGGCCAGCCAGTCCAGCTCCGGCTCGGAGAAGCGCGCCCGCTCCACGAAGTCCAGGACCGTTTCCAGCCCGGCGGTCAGCAGGAAGTTTCTTGCCGGGGGCAGTCGCCGGAAGAACAGCTCGAAACTCGCGGTCTGCTGCATGCCTTGCTGGTAGTAGCCGTGCAGCATGGTGAGCTCGTACAGGTCGGTCAGCAACAGGCTGTTGAAGGCGTCCATGCGTTGCTCCAGCGGTTTCCGGCCACCGTTGCCACGGCGGCAGCGCCGTCACTTGATATGGCCCGGCGGTCACCCAATTGACCCCGTGCAAGACTTTCCACCAACGGCGACATTACCCACAGAAGAGGAGTGCGAGCCATGGCCAAGGAAGGCAAGGTCGTCGGCAATATCGAGCGTGCGCAACCGGCGGCGGTACCGAACCGCTGGATCAGTCCTTTCGATGATCTCGAACGGCTGTTCGACGAGTTCTTCGTCAGCAGCATGCTGCGGCCCGGACGCCTGCAGCGGCTGATGCGGCCGGAACTGCAGGCATTCGAGGGACGGATACCGCATGTCGACGTGATCGACAGGGAAAACGAGCTGCTGGTACGGGCCGAGCTGCCCGGGGTCGACAAGCAGGACCTCGATGTGTCGCTGAGCGACAATACGGTCACCATCAGGGCCAGTACCAGCCACGAACGGGAAGAGGAGCAGGGCGACTACCATCGCCGCGAGATCTCGCGCGGCTCCTTCGCCCGTACCATCCGGCTGCCGGCCATGATCGCCGGCGAGAAGGCGAAAGCCACCTTCCGGAACGGCATCCTGGAAATGACCCTGCCCAAGATCGAGCAGGAGCAACGGCGGCGGATCGAAATCGAGTGAGCCCGCAGCCGCGTGCAGCGGCCCGGATGCCCGGGCCGCTGCACGCGCGCCTGGCGCTGCGGTCCGCTAATGCTTGGCCGCGCGCTGCGACGAGGTTGCCGGCATCTGCCAGCGGCGGCGGCTGCGCAACAGGCTTTCGATCCCGGCCGCCTCAAGGGCCTCGCTGAACAGGTAGCCCTGGGCCTCGTGGCAGCCCTGGTCCCGGATAAAACGCAGCTGCTCCTCCCGTTCGACGCCGGTGACGGAAACCTGTATCCGCAGCGTTTGCGCCAGCCCGATGGCGGCCGAGGCGATGGCGCTGGAAACCCGGTCATGCGGCAGACCCGCGGTCAGGCTGCGGTCGAGCTTGATGGTATCTATCGGAAGCCGCCGCAGGACGGTCAGCGACGACTGCCCCGTACCGAAGCCATCGATGGCCAGTCTGACGCCCAGTTCTTTCAACTCGCAGAGCCGTGCCAGGCTGTCGGCGGCATCCTCCAGGGCCGGTTCGCTGATCTCCAGATCGAGGCGCAGCGGTCCGCCCGGACGGTGCGCCGTCATCACGTCCTTGAGCTTGCCCAGCAGGTGCCTGCTCAGGATCTGGCGGGGGCTGAGATTGATGGCCAGATGCGCAAGCCGCAGGCTGGCACGCCGCCAGCGACAGGCTTGCGCGACCGCCTCCTGCAGCACCCATTCTCCCAGCGGCTCGCTCAGGCCGCTGGCGTCGGCAATGCCCATGAACGACTCCGGCAGCAGCACGCCGCGCTGCGGATGCCGCCAGCGCAGCAGCGCTTCCACGCCGCTGATCTCGCCGGTGGCCATCGACACCTGGGGCTGATAGCAGAGGAAAAACTGCCCGTCGGCGAGTGCCGTACGCAGATCGCGCTCGATGGCCAAGCGTTCGCGCGCCACATCCCGGAAGGCCGGGGTGAAATAGCGGTAGATGTTGCGTCCTTCCTGCTTGGCCTGATACATCGCCGCGTCGGCCGCCCTGATCAGGTCTTCGTTGGTGCGGCCGTCATGCGGATAGATGCTGATACCGATGCTGGTGGAGGTAGTGATCTGCTGATCCTCCAGCACCACGATCGGCTGGCGGATCGCCTGGATGATTTTTTCGGCCGGCTCCCGGGCATCTGCCGGGCCGCCGATTTCCTCCAGCACCACCACGAATTCGTCGCCGGCCAGGCGTGCGACCATGTCTTCGTCGCGTACGCTGGCGCGCAGACGCTCTGCAACCGCTTTCAGCACCGAATCGCCCGCTGCATGGCCGAGCGTGTCATTGATGCTCTTGAACCGGTCCAGGTCCAGGAACATGACCGCGGCGCACTGCCCGTGGCGTTCGGCCCGCCGCAGCGTCTGTTCCAGGCTGGCGAGAAAGCGCAGTCGGTTGGGCAGGCCGGTGAGCGCGTCATGGTGGGCCAGGTAGGCGAGCCGCTCCTCGCTCTCCTTGATCGGGCTGATATCGGTGAGGATGGCAACGTAGTAGCGCAGCCGGCCGGCGTCGTCGTGTACGCCGGTGACGTTTTGCCAGACCGGGAACAGTTCGCCGTTCTTGCGCCGCAGCCGTGCTTCGCCGCGCCAGTAGCCCGAAGTGCGCACGCTCTCGTCGATGCGCTCGAGGAAGTCCGGTTCCTCCGATTCGATACCGAGCAGGCGCACGTGGCGACCGATTGCTTCGTCGGGGGTGTAACCGGTAATCCGCGTGAAGGCGGCATTGACCGCCTGGATGCGGCCGTCGGCGCCGGCCGTGAGGATGGCTTCGCTGGTGTTTTCGAACACCGCAGCCGCCTGACGCAGCTTGTCCTCGGCCACTACCTGCTCGGTGATGTCGGTGAGCACGCCGACCATGCGCAGCGGTGCGCCGGCATGATCGCGCAGGCCTCCACCGCGGGCCTGCACCCAGATGTAGCGGCCGTCGCGGTGTCGCAGCCGGAAGCGCGTGGAATAGTGCGAGGTCCGGCCTTCCAGGTAGTCTGCTATGGCCGCCTGCACCTGGGCCTTGTCATCCGGGTGGACCTGCTGGAACCAGAACCGGCCTTCGTCGATGAACTGCTCCGCGCCATGGCCGAGCATGTCCTTGAAACGGTGGGAGAAATAAACCCGGTCTTTGGCGACATCCCAGTCCCACATGGCGTCGTTGGCGCCCTGGAACGCCAGCGTCAGGCGTTCTTCGCTGACGGCCAGGGCGCGACGCTGGGCGAGATTGCTGGTGCGCTGCCAGGCGATCAGCAGGCTGACGGGGGCGGCGACCAGTATCAGCAGCAGGTAGATCGCCCATGACTGGGACAGGTCCCGCAGCGGCGCGTAGCGAAACTGCGCCATCGGCACCCAGCTCAACAGCTTCCACGACAGGCTGTCTCCCTCGGCCTGCATGTGCTCGATCGTCAGCGTTGTGAAGGTGAAATGCCCGCTGCTGGTGGTGATCCGGCCGCTGTCGTTGCCGTGGATGTGCTGCCAGGCGTTGGGGAAACGTACCGCGAAGCTGCCGGCCGGCCCGGCAGCGCTGAGTGGCTGTTCTTGAAAGTTGTCGCCGACCAGCCAGATGCCTTCGTTGCTGAGCAGCATCGGCAGGCCCCAGCTGCCCCCGAGCGATGCGTCAAAACGCTGCAACAGATCCGAGGCAAAATAGTCCAGGATCAGGATGCCGGTGGCACTCCCCTGCCGGTCGAGCAGTAGCGAGGCAACCCGCAGTTCCCAGCTGTCGGCTTGCGGGCCGGGCGCCGGACCAAGGAAGTCGGCCCAGCTCACGGATACATGAACGTCATCCGGCTGCAGCTGCTGAAGCTTCTGGACGTAGGCTTCGTCAGAGAGGTTTCGCAGATTGGCCGGCGAGACGGTCATCGGCGTGCCGGCATTGCTGACCACCCGTATCAGCTCGCGACCCGACAGGTCCAGCACGCGGAGCTGGCCGGGGGTGCTGGAGCTGCGGGCTACCGTCAGGAATTCCCGCTCGACGACTTCGCGCCGGTCGGGCGTGGGGTTGGCTGCGAAGTTGCGGACGCTCGACCATCTGCGGATAGCCTGGGGCCTGGTGACGGTCTGCTCCAGATCATGGCTCAGGATCTGTCCGGCAGCCTCGACGAGATCCTGTTCCGCCAGGATCCTGGCGCTGCGCGAGGCGGCGAAACGCTGGTAGTCGATAAAGGCGATGACGCCGGCGCCAACCGCCAGGGCGATCACGAAGATCAGGAAGAAACGGCCGGCCACGGCTCTCCAATTGCCATGGATCGGTGTGGCTGGTCGTTGGACCCCGACGTTCATGAATTCGCCCCTGCCCAGCGTGATTTCTAGATGAGGGCGGAAACTTGGCCACCCTACGCTGTGAGGCTGAATGGCGGCCTGCTGCGAGGCACCTGGAATCATCTACTGGGCAGTCGTCGCGGCATTTTCCCAGCCACCGCCGAGAGCCTTGAACAGGTTGGTCGTGGCGACGTGGTGGCTCAGCCGGGCCTGCACCAGGCTGTCCTGCGCCTGCAGCAGCGTGCGCTGGCTGTCGAGCAGGGTCAGCAGGTCCTCGGCACCGGTCTGGTAGCGGAAAGCTGCCAGTCGGTAGGCTTCCTGCGCCTGCTCGGCGGCGGCTTCCAGGGCGGCCGCCCGCTGCTGGCTGGCGGCGACCCTGACCAGGCTGTCCTGCACTTCCTGCAGGCTGACCAGCACCGCCTGTGCGTACTGCTCGACCAGCTGTCGGCGCACGGCCTGGGCGCTCTCCACCTGTGCCTGCCGGCGGCCGCCGTCGAAGATGGATTGCGCGAGCGACGCCGCCAGCGACGCCACGCTGCCGGAGCCGCCGGTGAGGATGCCGGTGACGCCGGCCGACGCCGACAGGTTCAGGCTCGGGTAGAGCGCCGCGCGCGCGGCGCCGATATCGGCGTGGGCAGCGATCAGGCGCGCTTCGGCGCGGCGGATGTCCGGCCGGCGTTGCAGCAGCGCCGCCGGCTGCACGGTCGCGACCGTCGGCAAGGAGAGCTCGCGCAGCGACGACGCCTGCACCGTAAACCCCTGCGGCGGCTGCCCAAGCAGGACCGCCAGGGCATGCTGGGTAATCCGCAGGTCCTGTTCCAGTGCCGGGATCTGGGCCTCCAGGTTCAGCACCGAGGTCCGCTGCTGGGCCAGCTCCAGCGCCGTGGCGGCGCCTTCGCGGTAGCGGACTTCGACCAGCTCCAGCACCTGTCGTGCCGCCTGCAGGTTATCCCGGGCGATCGCCAGACGGTCCTTGAGGGCGAGGGCCTGGAAATAATTGGTCGCGACTTCCGCCTGCAGGACCAGTGCCAGGGCATCGCGATCGTAGACGCTCGCTGCCAGCCGTGCCCGGGCTGCTTCTGCCTGGGCTGCAGCCGCGCCCCAAAGATCCACCTCGTAGCCGACGCTCAGCAGCAGCTGATCGCTGCTGGTCGTGCCGGTCTCGCTGCGGCGGCTGCGGGTGGCCGAGCCGGACGCATCAACCGCCGGCAGCCGGCCGGCACCGGCGATCCGCGCCGCCGCGCGCGCCTGGTCGATGGCGGCAACGGCGGCGGCCAGATCGTGATTGGCGGCCAGCGCCTGTGCCATCAGGCTGTCGAGCTCGGCGCTGTCGAACTGCCGCCACCAGTCGGCCGTCACCTCGGCAGCGGCCAGGTTCGGCCCGGGCGCGTCCCATTCAGCCGGTACCGGAACATCCGGATTCCGGTATTCCGGAGTCAGCGCACA
>JAJUFY010000117.1 GCA_029263635.1 Ectothiorhodospiraceae bacterium
CCTCCAGTACGTGTCGTTACTGGTTGGCCGCCGTCGCGTCTACGGCAGCGTCGTCAGTTGTCATCTGTACCAAGCAGGGTCTCCTCTGCGCTTTGCGCGCATCATCGAGCAGGGCGGAAACAGGAACCGCGGGCCGCTATCTTGCCAAACCACGGCGACGGCCGCATGGCGAGTCAGGGCAGGTCGGCGCCGGCCGCAAGTGCGGCCTGCTATTGAAACTGGGCATTGCCCCGAGCAATGCAAAGTGCCGGCGCGGGTGATTTGCGACGAACCGCGGTCAAGGCCGACTGCAGCGCTTGAACGCTCCCTTCTCTACACCGATTTTCCAGCCGGGCAAATCGGCAACAGGAGGGAAAGCAGGCATGATCGACGAGCGCCGCAACGCCGAGAACCCGCCGCCGGCACCTGGCAGCAAGCCGCGCTGGCGGATCTTCCTGCCATACGTGGTGCTCGCCGTCGTGCTGGCAGCCGCCTTCGTCTGGATCTATTTCCTGGGCCCGCAGGGCGCCAGCCGCGAACCGATGCAGCAGCAGACCAGCATGCAGCTCGAGCAGCCGCCGGCCGAGTCCGTCGCCTGATTCCGCCGGCTACCGCCGCAGGCGACGGGTCTGCGGATGCCGGTGCAGCAGGGCCAGCCCGGCGGCCAGCAGCACCAGGTCGAGCACATAGGGCGCGCGCGGCAGCCACTGGTACAGCCACATCCCGACCACCGGCGCAAAGACCGTCCCCAGCGCTCCGGTGGTGTTCATCAGCCCTGCCACCGCGCCCTGCTCGTGCGATCCTACCGCCAGCGAAGCCCCAGCGATGGTGCCCGGCCGCGCCAGGCCGAAACCGAAGCCCAGCAGCATCATGGCCACGAACATGACCGCGAAGCTCTCGCCCAGCATCAGCAGGGCGAAGCCGGCCATGCCGAACACCGACCCGACCCGCATCATGGTCGCCGGCGTCGGCTTGAGCTGGCGGATCACCACCAGCTGCATGAACAGCGCGGCACCGGCCGTGCCCATCAGCGCCAGCCCGACGGAACGGGCGCTCTGCTCGATGCTCATGCCGAGCACGTCGATGGCATAGAACCCGGCGGTCTGCATGGCTGTGGCCTGACCGATGCCGAGCGCAATGCCCACCAGGATGAATGGGCGCACCCGCGCATCCAATGGGCTCATTACCTTGCCGCTGCGCGGCTGTCGCTGTCGAGGCGCCTGCTCGGGCACGCCCAGCAGCACCGCCAGAACGCCGACCAGCCCCAGCGCCGCGATGGCATAGAACGGCGCGATCAGGCCGAACACCAGCAGCAGCGACACGAAGCCGGGACCGAGCGTGATCCCGAGCCCGAAGGCGGCGCCCTGCATGGCGATATAAGTGGCGCGCTCGTGCGGCTGGGTGCGGTCGGCAACGTAGGCCTGCGCCGCCGGCACCGTGGCAGCACCGAACAGGCCGAAGATGGCGCGGGTGACGATCATCAGCACGTAGGCCGGCAGCAAGGCGATCCAGCCCGACAGCCCTGCCTGCACGCACAGCCCGAAGCTGGCCATGGACACCGTGTAGCCGATCAGCCCCACCAGGATCAGCGGCCGGCGCCCCCAGATGTCGCTGAGCCGGCCCCAGAACGGGCTGGCCAGCACCCAGAGCAGGGCCGACACCGCAAAAATGCTGCCGACCTGCACCTCGGTGAGCCCCAGATTGCGGGCCACCGGCGGCAGGATGGCGAACATCAGCGACTGCCCCATGCCGATACTGAGCAGCCCGGCAAACAGCAGCAGCACCGCCCGCCGGAAGCCGCGGGCGTCATGGGGCTGGGAATGGCGGGCGGCCGCGTCGGCAGGGAGGCCGGCGGCGCCGGGATCGCTGGTTGTTTTCACCCTGTCATGGTAGCACCCGGCGGCTGCGGCGGACGGCTTCAACAGGTGCCGGGCACTGGAGCGCCGATGATCCTGGATTGGCCGACTACCTGGCGCGCCGCCGCACCGCGTAGCCGTACTGTGCCGGCCAGCCCGGCTCCTCGCCCAGGACCTGTTGCGCTTTCAGCGCCCAGTAGGGCTCGCGCAGCAGCTCCCGGCCAAGCAGGACCAGGTCGGCATCGCCCGTGGTGATGATCGCATCGGCCTGCTGCGGCTCGGTGATCAGCCCGACCGCGGCGGTGCGAATCTCCGCTTCATTGCGGATCTGCCGGGCGAACGGCACCTGGTAGCCGGGCCCCAGCGGAATCCGGGCATGCGGCACGCTGCCGCCGGAGGAGACGTCGATCAGGTCCACGCCCAGGGCCTTGAGCCGGCGGGCCAGCACGACCGACTGCTCGATGTCCCAGCCGCCTTCCGCCCAGTCGGTGGCAGAGATGCGCACGAACAGCGGCAGCGTCTCCGGCAGCAAGCCGCGCAGCCGTTCGGCGACGCGCAGCAGCAGCCGCATGCGGTTGTCCAGGCTGCCGCCGTAGGCGTCGCTGCGATGGTTGCTGAGCGGCGACAGGAATTGATGCAGCAGATAGCCATGGGCCGCGTGGATCTCGATCACCCGGAAGCCGGCCTGCAGCGCGCGGCGGGCGCCGGCTTCGAAAGCCGCGACCACGCTATCGATGCCGGCTTCGTCCAGGGCCGCGGGCACGGGGTGGGCCTCGCTGAACGGAATGGCGCTGGGCGCGACCACCGGCCAGCCGCCCTGCGCCGGCGACAGACTGGCGCCGCCGCGCCACGGCGCATCGGTGCTGGCCTTGCGCCCGGCATGAGCGAGCTGGATGCCGGCCACCGCGCCCTGGCTTTCGATAAAGCGGGCGATGCGGGCCAGCGGCGCGATGTGTGCATCGCTCCAGATGCCCAGGTCGCCGGGCGAGATCCGGCCTTCGGCCGCCACCGCCGTCGCTTCTACCAGCACCAGACCGGCACCGCCGGCAGCCCGGCTGCCGAGATGCACCAGATGCCAGTCGTCGGCCATGCCGTCTGCCGCCGAATACTGGCACATGGGCGCCATGCCGATGCGGTTGCGGAAGGTGACGCCGCGGATGGTCAGCGGACTCAGCAGGTCGATCTCCGCGATTTCCTGATCGTGCTCGGCACCGACCGGGCAGCCGGGAGCAGCCAGCCGCGGCGTGTCGTCCGGGCTCTGGTCAGATCGGTTCATGCATGGATCTCCGTGAAGCTGGCGCAGTACCTCAGCGGGCGTAGTCGGTCGGCGTCAGCAGGATCTCGTTGATATTGACCCTGGGCGGGGCCGTCACCGCATAGGCGATCGCATCGGCGACGTCTTCCGGCTGCAGCTGCTCGATGCTGCTGAACACCTCGGTAATGCGAGCCTTGGAGGCCGGATCGGTGACATGCTCGATCAGCTCGGTCGCCACCGGGCCGGGCTCGATCACCGTGACCCGGATCCCCTGCTTCACCGTTTCCTTGCGCAGAGCCTCGGTGAAGGCGTTGACGCCGAACTTGGTGACCGAATAGACGCTGCCGCCGGGCATCACCGAACGGCCGGCCAGCGAGGAGAGATTGACGATATGGCCGCTGCCCTGTGCGTACATGCCGGGCAGCACGGCGTGGGTCAGCTGCATCAGCCCGAGCAGGTTGAGCTCGACCATGCGCCGCCAGTCTTCGACACGGGCGTCCTGGATCGGCGCCAGCAGCATGACGCCGGCGTTGTTGACGAGGATGTCGATACGACCGTGGCGATCCAGGGTGGTGCGCACCAGCGCGTCGATCTGCTCGCCGACCGCGACATCGGCCTGTACCGCATCGGCCTTGCCGCCCGCTGCATGAATGCGCTCCACCAGCGCCTGCAGTCGCTCTGCGCGACGGGCAGCCGCCACCACCGTCGCCCCCTCTTCCGCCAGCCTCCTGGCCGTGGCTTCACCGATGCCGGACGAGGCGCCGGTGACGAGGGCGATCTTGCCGTCCAAACGCTTCATCGTCGTACTCCTCAAGTTCTTCTACGTCTCCAAGAGTAGCCGGCTCACAACCGCTTCGACAGCAGCCAGCGATAGATCCGCTGGTCGGCGTAAGCCGCACGCGCCGCGCTGACGTGGCCCTGCCTCTCGTCGAGATACAGCCGGTCGCCCTGCGGCAGCGCCTCGGCCGGTTGCAGATTCAGCGCCTGCACGAACAGCTCGCGCCCGAGCCGTGCCGCCGCGCCGATCGACAGCCAGACCGGCCGCAATGGATCCCGCGGCGGCGGCCGGGTGGGATCCACCGGCCACAATGCCGCCCACAGCCCGGGCTGGGCCAGCGCCAGATCGAACACGCCGTTGCCGCCGAAACTGAAGCCGGTGAGATAGGTACGGGCCGGATCGCCACCGCCGAGGGCCTGCACTTCGGTGACGATCTCCAGCACCGTGTCGGCGTAGCGGTACCACAGGTCCCCTGCCGCCGGCAGCTGCGGCGCTACGACGATGAATTCTTCGGGCACCCTGAGCACGGCGCCCGGCCACAGCGGGCCGTGCCGGGTCAGCGCCTGATGGATATCCAGCGGCGCCGCCTCATCGTAGCCGTGCAGAAAGCACAGCACCGGCCGCTGCGCGGCCGGCACGTCGGCGGCCGGTGCCGCCAGCAGATAGCGCAACGGCCGCGTTGCCACCAGCGTGATGTCCAAAGCCCTGGCCTCCCCTGTGCCCGGCTCTGCACCTTGTAAGGCCGGCCGCGAACCGAAACACTGCGCGTTTTCTCCCCCGGAGCCCGACCATGCCCAACCCGAACTCGACCCTCGCCGCCTTGCTCGCCGCGCCCATGCGTCCGGGCACCGTGACCTGGATCGGCCTGCGGCCGGCTAGGCGGGAACCGCTGATGGCGGTCGACGCGGCCGTGGTCGAGCCGGACGGCGGCCTGGTGGGCGACCACTATCAGGGCAGCGGCAAGCGGCATGTGACGCTGATCCAGGCCGAGCATCTGCTCGCCATCGCCAGCTTCCTCGGCCGCGAAGCGGTCGAACCCGGCCTGCTCCGCCGCAACATCGTCGTCGCCGGCATCAACCTGCTCGCCCTCAAGGACAAGCGCTTTCGGATCGGCGCGGCGCTGCTGGAATGCACCGGCGAGTGCCATCCCTGCTCGCGCATGGAGGAAGCCTTCGGCCCCGGCGGCTACAACGCCGTCCGCGGCCACGGCGGGATTACCGCACGGGTGCTCGAAGGTGGCGAAATCCGGCTGGGCGATACGATCGCCGTGGTCGACGAACCCGCCGGCGCCTGACAGCGTCAACCGCCGTTGGCGCGGAACAGCTCCAGCGTGCGCTCGCGCGCCAGGTTGGCGCTTTCGGCGTGGTAATCGGTCCGGCGGTCGGAGTTGAAGCCGTGCCCGGCCTCGTAGATGTAGATGGGCACATCCGGATGCCGGCGCTGCAGCTGCTCCACATCCTGCATGGGGATGCTCCTGTCGTGCCGGCCGAAGTGAGCGATGGTCGGGCAACGCGGGTTATCGTCGATGAGCTTCGGAATCATGCTGCCGTAGTAGCAGGATGCTGCGGCAAGCCCTTCGCAGCGGCTGGCTGCCGCCCAGCTCACCGACCCGCCGTAGCAATAGCCGACCATGAACACCGGCCCCTTGCTCCGCAGCGCGTCGATGCAGGTCTGCACATCCTGCACTGACTGCTCGAACGGATGCTGCTGGCGGGCGATCCGCAGCGCCTTCTGCACATCCTCCGGCTCGTATGAGGCCTGCAGGCCGGGAGCTTCGCGGTCGAACAGTGCCGGTGCCAGCACCTCGTAACCATCGGCGGCAAAGCGGTCGCATTGCTCCCGAATGTGCTCGGTGACGCCGAAAATCTCCTGGACCAGCACCAGACCGCCGCGCCGCCCGCCAGCAGGCTCGACGTGGTAGACGCCGATTTCGGCGCCATCGCCCATGGCCATGGAAAGCATGCCGCCCTTCAGTGCCATGTCGGTTCCTCCCCACCGGTCAGGTCAAAGCGGAAACCATAACCTCTCGGGCAGGGTGGATGGAGGCGCAGCACGGTTGCTGCAACTCGACCCTCTCCTGCGCGGGAGAGGGTCTGAGGATGCGGCGAGTCGCGCCGTCCGGCCGCGACTCGTGGGCAGATCGGGCCTAGAACGTCAGAGCCATCTGCAGGGCGCCGCCGACCTCATCCGCGTTGGCCGCCAGGCCGAGGTCCAGGTGCAGCACCTTGAACGGCGACAGGCCGATGCCGGCGGAGATCACGCTGCGATCGGAATTGACCATGTCGTGGCGGTAACCGGCCCGCAGCTGCGCCCAACCGAAGGCGCTCAGCTCGGCACCGACGGCGAAGTACTGGCTGCCTTCCTCGAAGGCCAGCGGCTTGTTCTTGGTGAGGTCGAGATCCGCGCCGACCCGGAACCAGCCGCCGTCGTAGCCCACGCCCACCCGCGCCAGCGGCTTGAGGGAAATCGTGTGGTTCTCGTTATCGATGGTGACGGTCTTGTAGTCGCGGCTGATCAGATTCTTGACCACGGCACCGACATACAGGCCGTTGCCGAAGTCCTTGGTCAGGCCGATGTCGAGGTTGAAGTCGCCGTAGGACTTCCGGTAGTCGTCGGCATCGATATCGTCAATATCGGTCTCGTCGATGCGGGCCTTGTAGTAGATGGTCTCGACCTGCACGTATTTGGGCGTGATGCCGATCGACACGCCAGGCCCGAGCAGCGAAACACGCTTGGCGAAGGTAATGCCGATTTCGCCGATAGCGGCGCCGAGAAGTTCGGCTTCGCTCGTAAAGGAATGGTTTAAGTAATCATTTGGAGAAACGGCTCCATTCCCTACATCGTTCAATAGCTGACGGTCTGCGTCCGAGTAATCAATCAAGGCGCCAATAGTCGCTTGGCCGGAAATAGCCAAGCCGATACCCCAGCCAGTCATCGGCAGATTGGTCAGCAGCGCGGTTCCCAGTTCCACCTGGGCA
>JAJUFY010000469.1 GCA_029263635.1 Ectothiorhodospiraceae bacterium
GCCAGCTCATACTGGTGCATGTAATCCAGCCGTTCCAGCAGCGGCAGCACCAGTTCCAGGGCGAAATAGCCGATCAGGTAGCCGAACAGCCCGCCCAGCACCGAAGCCACCGTGGTGATCGCTGCCAGTCCCCAGGCGCGCCGCGGCCGGGCCAGCACCATCGGCGCCAGCATCACATCCGGCGGGATCGGGAAAAACGACGACTCGGCGAAGCTCATGGCGCCCAACAGCCAGGGAGCGCGGCGATGCGCCGCCCAGCCCAGGACCATGTCGTACAGCCTGCCGAACAGTCCTTTCACTCGGTGCCCTCCAGCATGGGGACGAAACTGGCATCGCTGAGCGTGCGGCGGACGATTCCTTCGTCGGTACGCTCATACTGCACCAGCTTCTGCTGCGAGCCGCCAACCGGTGCAACCAGGCGGCCACCGGGAGCGAGCTGCGCGAACAGCGATGCCGGCACCTCTGCCGGCGCCGCCGTCAGGATGATGCCGTCGTATGGCGCGTACTGCTCCCAGCCGACAGCGCCGTCGCCGAAGCGGGTGCGGATGTTGTAGAGCCGCAGGGTTCGGAAGCGGCTCCTGGCCAGGTCCAGCAGGCCGCGGATGCGCTCGATGCTAAACACCGCCGGCACCAGCTGCGCCAGTACCGCGGTCTGGTAGCCGGAACCGGTTCCGACCTCCAGCACCCGCTCCGGCGCGTGGCCGTCCAGCAGCGCTTCCGTCATGCGGGCCACCATGTATGGCTGCGAGATGGTCTGCCCGAAACCGATGGGCAGGGCAGTGTCGTCGTACGCCCGGCTTGCCAGCGCTTCGTCGACGAAGATATGGCGCGGCGTGTTCCGCATGGTCTCCAGCACCCGCAAGTCGCGGATGCCGGCCTCGTACAGCCGGGTCAGCAGGCGCTCCCGCGCCCGCTGCGAAGTCATGCCGATGCCGCGCAGCTGCAGGCTGTCCATCAGCCCAGCCTCTGGATCCAGCCGGCCACCTGGTCGATGGCCTGATAACGGGTCAGGTCTACCTGCAGCGGGGTGACCGACACATAACCGCGTCGCACGGCATGGAAATCGGTGCCGGGCCCAGCATCCTGTTCCGAACCGGCCGGGCCGATCCAATAGATAGGCCGGCCCCGCGGATCCTCGGCCCGGATCACCGATTCGGCCCGATGCCGCTGCCCGAGCCGGGTCGCTTCGAAGCCCCGGATCTGGTCGAGCGGCAGATCGGGAACATTGACATTGAGGATGGTGTCGGCCGGGAGAGGGTCCCTGGTCAGCCGCTCCAGGACCCGCACCGCCACCTGGGCGGCGGTGTCGTAATGCTGCGGGTTGTGGGAACACAGGGAAATGGCGATTGCCGGCCGCCCCAGGTTGCGGCCTTCCATCGCCGCCGCCACTGTGCCGCTGTAGAGCACGTCGTCCCCCATGTTGGCGCCGGCGTTGATGCCGGAGATCACCATGTCGGGGACGGGATCGAGGAAGCCGGTGATGGCCAGGTGCACGCAGTCGGTAGGCGTGCCGTCGACACGGTAGACCTCATCGTTTCCGACCCGGTGGACACGGATGGGGTCTTCCA
>JAJUFY010000076.1 GCA_029263635.1 Ectothiorhodospiraceae bacterium
AGTCGATGGTGACGATGTCCGAGTCGAAGGAGTGGATCAGGAAATTCAGCGCCTTCAGCGGCGAGATGACGCCACAGGTGGACACGTCGATATCGGCCCGGAAGGTCGACACCCCCTGATCCGGATGGCTTTCCGGATAGGTATGCACGGTGATGTGGCTCTTATCCAGATGCGCCAGCACCATATCCGGCAGCGGCCCCGGCGACGGCTGCGCGCCGCCGAGACGATCCTTCTCGACCAGTTCCTCCTCGGAGATGAGGATGGTCACGCTCGCCCCCTGCGGCTCGTAGTCCTGGCGGGCGATGTTGAGGATGTTGGCGCCGATGATATCGGAGACCTGAGTCAGGATCTGTGTCAGTCGCTCGGCGTTGTACACCTCATCGATGTACTCGATGTACGCCTGCCGCTGCTCCGCCGTCTTCGCGTAGCAGACGTCATAGATATTGAAACTCAAGGACTTGGTCAGGTTGTTGAACCCGTGGAGCTTCAGTTTCTCTGAGACCAACTCAGACCCTCCAAGATAGAGAGTGCATCACCCTAGGCGGGACGCTCCTGGCCAGGAGTCGTAACTCCAAAAACCAAGGCGCGCAATTATGCACAAAACGGGGTGCGATACCAGGGGATGTGGACCGCTCAGACCACGGTGAGTTCGAAGTCGTGACTGATTTCCGCTGTCTTGCCCAACATGATGGAAGCCGAACAGTATTTTTCGGCGGAAAGGCTGATCGCGCGGGCAACGACAGCTTCGGTCAGACCGCGGCCTTCGACCCGGTAGTGCAGGTGGATCTTGGTGAACACCTGGGGCGGGTTCGGCGCCCGCTCGGCTTCGATGTCGACCGAGCAATGCGTAACGTCGTGCCGGCCGCGCCGGAGAATATGGACCACGTCGAAGGCGGTGCAGCCGCCCAGTCCGAGCAGCAGCATTTCCATCGGCCGCGGCCCCTGGTTGCGGCCGCCCGCATCGGGCGGCCCATCGAGCAACACCCGATGGCCACTGCCGGCGACAGCCTCGAAACTGGCTTCACCGGTCCAAGTCACGGTCGCCTTCATGGCCTTTTCACTCCAGACGGTGCAAGAATAGTGAGAATCATCCGGCGCTTGGCAAGTTTTTCAGGCGGCCCAATGTCTAGCATGAGTTCCGCCTGTTACCGCACCGGCAATCCGGGACGGGTGCCGCCCGGTTCGCGCTGGAGTATAGCGGCCTATGCCGCTGCCTCCAAAGCGTTATTGCCGCGGCTTGCCGCGCGACGGAGCCTGTACTACCCAAGCGCCGGCCTGAGCCCGCTCAGCCGGCGCCAGCCGAAGGACGGAGAATGCTTCAACCATTGCAAAAGCCGACGGGCAACACGTCCATCGACAACCTGCTCCAGCATTGCCACCGGCGCCGCTATCCGCCGAAGACCGGAATCATCTATGCCGGCGACAAGTCGGATGCCATCTACTACATCATCGAGGGTTCGGTGACGGTACTGATGGAAGACGAGAACGGTCACGAGATCGTCCTCGCCTACCTCAACGCCGGCGCCTTTTTCGGTGAAATGGGCCTGTTCGGCGAGGAGAGCGAGCGCAGCGCCTGGGTCCGCACCCGCACCCACTGCGAGCTCGCCGAGATCAGCTACAGCCGCTTCCGGCAGATCGCCAAGACCGACCCGGACATCCTGTTCCCGGTGGTGGGCCAGATGGCCGACCGCCTGCGCCGTACCAGCCGCAAGGTGGGCGACCTGGCCTTCCTCGACGTGACCGGCCGCATCGCCCGCACCTTGCTGGACCTGTGCAAGGAACCGGACGCCATGACCCATCCGGACGGCATGCAGATCCGCATCACCCGCCAGGAGCTGGGCCGCATCGTCGGCTGCTCGCGCGAAATGGTGGGCCGGGTGCTCAAGGACCTGGAGGAACAGGGCCTGATCTCGGTCAGCGGCAAGACCATCGTGGTGTTCAACACCCGCTGACACCGAAGACTCACCACAAAGGCATGCAAGGACGCAGCACCAGGAATTCTCCTGTGTGCCTTTGTGGTGAGGCGCCTTCCTATCCCTGGAAGAACAGCTCGCGCAGCTTCGTGCCCGGATCCGGGGCGCGCATCATGCTCTCGCCCACCAGGAAGGCGTGCACGCCGTTGCTGCGCATCAGGGCGACGTCCTGCGGCGTGTGGATGCCGCTTTCGGTAACCAGCAGGCAGTCGGCCGGCACCCGGGTCTTGAGCCGCAGCGTGGTGTGGATGTCGGTGTGGAAGGTACGCAGGTCGCGGTTGTTGATGCCGAGCAGCGTCGGCCGCAGCGCCAGTGCCCGCTCCAGTTCCTCGGCGCTGTGGACTTCGACCAGCACGTCCATGCCCAGATCCTCTGCCAGCGCGTGCAGCTCCTGCAGCGCAGGATCGCCCAGGGCGGCGACGATCAGCAGCACGCAGTCGGCGCCGAGCACGCGCGCTTCATAGACCTGGTACGGGTCGATCACGAAGTCCTTGCGCAATACCGGCAGGTCGCAGGCGGCACGGGCCTGCTGCAGGTAGCTGTCGTGACCCTGGAAGAATTCCTGGTCGGTCAGCACCGACAGGCAGCTGGCGCCCCCGGCGGCATAGCTCTCGGCCAGCCGGGCCGGCTCGAAGTCCTCACGGATCACGCCCTGGCTCGGCGAGGCCCGCTTGATCTCGGCAATCACCCCCGGCCGGCCGGCAGCGATGTGGGCGCGCAGCCGGTCGGCAAAGCCGCGCACTGCCGGCGCCTGCTCGGCGGCGGCACGCAGCGCCTGCAGGCTCACTTTCTCGCTGCGCTCGGCGATCTCGGCGGCCTTGCGGGCGAGGATGGTGTGCAAGATGTCGGTGCTGCTCATGCCGCGATCTCCCGGGTAAAGGCGACGAACTCATCAAGCTTGCGGGCGGCCGCGCCCGATTCCAGCAGCTGCCGGGCGCGAGCGAGCCCGGCGTCCAGGGACTCGGCCAGGTCGGCGGCATAGATGGCAGCGCCGGCGTTCAGCACCACCAGATCGGCGGCCGGGCCGGGCTCGCCGGCGAACACCCGCCGGATCATGGCGAGGCTCTCGGCGGCATCGGCAGCGCGAACCAGGTCCAGCGGCGCCCGCTCGATACCGAACTGCTCCGGACTGATGGTGTACTCCCGGATCTCGCCATTGACCAGTTCGGCCACATGCGTCGGCGCCTCGATGCTGATCTCGTCGATGCCGTCCTCGGCGTGCACCACCAGCACATGCCGGCTGCCGAGCTCGCGCAGCACCTCGGCGACCGGCCGCAGCCAGTCGCGGCTGTAGACGCCGAGCAGCTGGTGCGGCGCCTCGGCCGGGTTGGTGAGCGGACCGAGGATGTTGAAAATGGTGCGCACCGCCATCTCGCGGCGCGGGCCGACGGCGTGCTTCATGGCCGAATGGAAGCGCGGCGCGAACAGGAAGCCGACGCCCACCGTCTCGACGCAGCGCGCTACCTGTTCCGGAGACAAATCCAGCACCGCGCCGGCCGCCTCCAGCAGGTCGGCGCTGCCGGACTTGCTGGAGACCGAGCGGTTGCCGTGCTTGGCCACCTTGCCGCCGGCGGCGGCCACCACGAAGGCCGCCGCGGTGGAAACATTGAAGGTGCCGCGTGCATCGCCGCCGGTGCCGCAGGTATCCACCAGGTGGGTGGGATCGATATGGACTCGTGCCGCCAGCTCACGCATGACCCGGGCGGCGGCGGCGATCTCGTCGACCGTCTCGCCCTTCATGCGCAGGCCGACCAGGAAACCGCCAATCTGGGCCGGGGTGCATTCGCCGGTCATGATGGCGCGCATCACGGCCGCCATCTCCTCCTGGCTCAAATTCTGCCGCTCGGTGACGCGGCGGATCGCAGTCTGGATATTCATTGCTGTTCCCCTCAGGCGGCCTGGCGCCGCCGGCGCAGAAAGTTGGCGAGCAGTTCGTGACCGGCTTCCGACAGGATGGACTCAGGATGGAACTGCACGCCCTCGACGTCCAGCGAGCGGTGCCGCACGCCCATGATTTCCTCGATGCTGCCGTCGGCCTGCTCGGTCCAGGCGGTGACCTCCAGACAGTCCGGCAGGCTGGCTTTGTCGATCGCCAGCGAATGGTAGCGGGTAGCCGTGAGCGGGTTCGGCAGCCCGGCGAACACGCCCTGGCCGCGATGGCGGACGGGCGACGTCTTGCCGTGCATGACCCTGCCGGCCCGCACGATCCGCCCACCGAAGGCCTGGCCGATTGCCTGGTGCCCCAGGCAGACGCCGAGGATGGGGATCCGCCCGGCGAAGTGCCGGATCGCTTCCAGCGACACGCCGGCTTCGTTGGGCGTGCAGGGGCCGGGCGAAATCACGATCTGCTCGGGCTGTAGCTGCTCGATATCCGCCACCGTCAGCGTGTCGTTGCGGAACACCCGCACGTCGGCCCCCAGCTCGGCGAAATATTGCACCAGGTTGTAGGTGAAGGAATCGTAATTGTCGATCATCAGCAGCACGGCTCAGCCCTCCACCGCCGGCTCATCCAGACCGCGCTCGGCCATCTCCACCGCGCGGAACAGCGCACGCCCCTTGTTGAGCGTCTCCTGCCACTCCAGTTCAGGCACCGAGTCGGCCACCACGCCGGCGCCGGCCTGCACGTGCAGGGTCGCGTCCTTGATGACGGCGGTGCGGATGGCGATGGCGAGATCCATGTTGCCGCTGTAGGACAGATAGCCCACTGCGCCGCCATAGACGCCCCGCTTGACCGGTTCCACCTCGTCGATGATCTCCATCGCCCGGATCTTGGGCGCACCCGAGAGCGTGCCGGCGGGAAAGGTGGCGCGCAGGGCGTCGATCGGACTGAGTCCCGCCTTGAGCCGGCCGGTGACGTTGGAGACGATGTGCATCACGTGCGAGTAGCGCTCGATCGCCATCCGGTCGGTGACCCGCACGCTGCCGACCTCGCTGACCCGGCCGACGTCGTTGCGGGCAAGATCGATCAGCATCAGGTGCTCGGCGATCTCCTTCGGGTCGGCCAGCAGCTCGGCCTCCAGCGCCTGGTCCTCGGCCTCGGTGGCGCCCCGGCGGCGGGTGCCGGCCAGCGGTCGTACCGTGATCTCGCCCTCTTCCAGCCGCACCAGGATCTCCGGCGAGGAGCCGACCACATGGAAATCGGCCAGATCGAGAAAGAACATGTACGGCGAGGGGTTGGTGCAGCGCAGGGCGCGGTACAGATCCAGCGGCGCGGCGCGGTACGGCACCGACATGCGCTGCGAGGGCACCACCTGCATCACGTCGCCGTCGGCGATGTAGCGCTTGATGCGCTCGACCGCCTGCTCGAACGCGCCTTGCGTGAAACTGCCCTGGATCTCGGTCTCGGCCGGCGCCCGGCCACCGGCGGCTGCCGGCCGATAGACGCTGACGGCGCTGCGCAGCTGCCGGGTCAGCGCCTCCAGCCGGGCACCGGCCCTGGCCAGCGCCTCGGGCTCGGCCGGATCGGCGTGCACCACCAGATACAACCGGCCGGCGAGGTTGTCCAGCACCAGGACCTCGTCGGAAACCACGAACAGGATGTCGGGGACGCCGATGGTATCGGGGTTGGGGCAGTTCGCCAGCCGCGGCTCGATGTAGCGGACCGTATCGTAGCCGAAATAACCGACCAGCCCGCCCAGGAACCGCGGAGCCTGCGGGATGCCCTGCGGCGGCGCGGCGCGAAAGCTCCGATGGAACTGCTCGACCCAGGCCAGCGGATCGGCAGCCGTGTGCTGCTCGCGCAGCGCGCCGTCGACATGGATCTGGATCTCGTTGCCGCGCACCGTCAGCACCTGCCGCGCGGGCAGGCCGATGATCGAGTAGCGGCCCCATTTCTCGCCGCCCTGCACCGATTCCAGCAGG
This sequence comes from Ectothiorhodospiraceae bacterium, assembly GCA_029263635.1. Lineage (GTDB taxonomy): Bacteria > Pseudomonadota > Gammaproteobacteria > Nitrococcales > AK92 > JAAYIK01. The sequence continues at coordinate 5,835 of JAJUFY010000076.1, forward strand.
TAGGAATACGGGCCTTCGGCAAGCTTGAGGTAGGTGCTGAGCGGGGTGTCGAGATCGGCGAGGATCTCGCGCACGAGCGGGATACGATTAAAACCCTCGGCCGCGAGGGCGTCGAACTGAGTCTGGTCCATGAGTCACCGTCCGTTGGGCGATAGGAATGACGTGGCTGAGACGCAAGGCTCAGCGCCGCCATCGCCGCGGAGCGGGATAAAGTACCTGATATGGCCAGACCCGAATGATCATGCGGTCGGTTTCAGCAGACTCGCCAGTTCCCGAAGATCCTCGACCACGGCGTCGGGCGCCGCGAGCCGGATATCCTCGCCGTGATTGTAACCGTACGGCACGCAGACGATGCTCATGCCTGCCGCCCGCGCCGCCAGCACGTCGTTGCGCGAATCGCCCACCATCAACGCCGCTGCCGGCGCCGCCCCCAATGCGTCGGCTGCGTGCAGCAAGGGCGCCGGGTGCGGTTTCTTCCGTGCTAGGGTATCGCCTCCGACGACCACTGCAAAGTCCCGCGCGATGCCGAGTGCGGAAAGCAGCGGCGCGACGAAGCGCTCCGGCTTGTTGGTGACGACGGCCAGGGCCAGGCCCTGCGCGCGCAGCGTCGCCAGCGCCTCGGCAACCCCGGGATAGAGCCGGCTGCGATCGCTCAGGTGCCGGCCGTAATGCTCCAGAAACCGCGGGAAGGCCTGCTCGAACAGTGCCGCCGGCGGCTCGCCGTCCATGCTGCCGGTCAGCGCCCGCTTCACCAGCCGCTGGGCGCCGTTGCCCACCCATTCGCGGACCCGCGCCTCGCCAGCCGGCTCGCGGCCGAATTCGGCCAGCGTCGCGTCGACCGCCGTCGCCAGGTCCGGCACGCTGTCCACCAGGGTGCCGTCCAGGTCGAACAGCACCGCCCGAACCGCCTCGAAGCTCAACCCGCCACCTTCGCCAGCTCGGCGCGCATGGCGCGGATGACTTCGGCGTAATCGGGCTGGCCGAAGATGGCCGAGCCGGCAACGAAGGTATCTGCTCCCGCCTCGGCCACCGCCCGGATATTGTCGACCTTGATGCCGCCGTCCACCTCCAGCCGGATCGGCAGCCCGCTGGCGTCGATCAGCGCGCGCGCCTCCTTGAGCTTGCCGAGGGTGCTCGGGATGAACGCCTGCCCGCCGAAGCCCGGGTTGACCGACATCAGCAGCACCATGTCGACCTTGTCCATCACGTACTTGAGGTAATCGAGCGGCGTGGCCGGATTGAACACCAGGCCGGCCTTGCAGCCATGATCGCGGATCAACTGCAAGGTGCGATCGATGTGCTCGCTCGCCTCAGGGTGAAAGGTGATATAGGTCGCGCCGGCGGCGGCGAAGTCCGGGATGATGCGGTCGACCGGTTTCACCATCAGGTGCACGTCGATCGGCGCCGTAATCCCGTAGTCGCGCAGCGCCTTGCACACCAGCGGGCCGATCGGGAGATTCGGCACGTAGTGGTTGTCCATCACGTCGAAATGGACGATGTCGGCGCCGGCGGCGAGCACCTTGTCCACTTCCTCGCCGAGCCTGGCGAAATTGGCGGAGAGGATGGAGGGAGCGATCTGGTAATCGCGCATGATTGTCCGTCGGCTGGCTGATCGGGGATGCGGGAGACTGTACCGTAAGCGCGAGCGATTTTCAGCCGCCGCTGTCGCCCCTAGCGCTCCGCCAGCGGCAGCGTGAAGTGGAAGGCGCTGCCCTCGCCAGGCGTGCTGTCCACCCACAGCCTGCCACGATGGGCCTCGACGATGCCCTTGGCGATGAACAGCCCCAGCCCGGTTCCTTTCCTGACCCGGTTCCCGGCCGAGCGATACGGCTCGAACAGCCGGCCCAGCCGCTCCGGCGCGATTCCGGGCCCGCTGTCAGCGACGGTGAAGCGGACGCGGTCATCCTCCTGCGCAGCCAGCAGGCGAATGACGGTGCCGCTGCCGGAAAACTTGATCGCGTTGCTGAGCAGGTGAGAGAACACCCGCTGGATGCGCGCGTGATCGCAATGGACCTGCACGCCCTGCACCCCCGCTGCGGCAGCGACCTGCACGCCTTTGGCGGCAGCTGCCGGTGCGTGGAGCTCGACAGCCTCTTCCAGCAGCATTGTCGCATCGCACACTCCCGGATCGACCTCCAGCCGGCCGCTCTCGATATTGGCCAGGTCCAGCAGGTTGCCGATCAGGCGCTCCATGCGGCCACTGGCACGCAGGATGGTTTCCAGCTGCTTGTGGATACGCGCGTTGCTCTCCGCCTGCGACTGCCTGGCCAGCAGCGCCGCGCTCAGGTTGATGGCGGCCAGCGGACTGCGCAGGTCATGGGAAACGATGGCGAGGAGATCTTCGCGGAACCGCATCGCCTGCCGAAGCTCCTGCCGCAGCCGTCTGCCCGCGGCGCCCTGACGCCGGTCCCCGTCCCTGCCGGAACCGTCAGGGCGCTGCGTCTCGGCCGACCGACCACGCCGGATGGCGCCGGCAACGATGTTGCCGACAGCCTGCAGGAACACGACGTCCTGGCTGTCGAAGGCACGCGGCAGGCGGCTGTATACGCCGACGATGCCGTCTGGCCGGTCGTGCCCTTCCCGGGAAACGCGGACCGGCACCGTCACGGCACTCAGCACGCCCCGCTCCCGCAGTGGCAGCGGCCAGGCGCAGCGAGATTCGGAGCGGAAGTCGTCGACGATCACCGGCTGCCCTGTCGCGAGTGCGCGCTCTGCCGGTGAGCCGGGTACGGCGGGCAACTGCGAGGGCCAGCCCTCCGGCCGTACCTGTACTCCCGGCCCACCGGCGCGCTTGACCCGCTCGAACGCGACTGCGTCAGGTGCGAGCACCTCGGCCACCAGTTCCACCGCGCGCTCCACGATCTGTCGCGGCTCCGTAGCCTCCAGCGCCAGCGCTGCCAGCGCCGCGACCGCCGCCTGCTGCCGGGAGCCCCGTTCCGCCGCCGCGCGCAGGCTGTGCTGGACGATGGCGGCCGTGGCACGGCTGGCCATGGAACCGAGCATGAGCCGGTCCTGCTCGGAAAAGCCGGGCGCGGTCAACGAGCCGATATGTACCACGCCGATCAGTTCCTCGCCGTGCAGCAGCGGCACGCCGTACAGCGCCTGCACGCCGCGATGG
>JAJUFY010000441.1 GCA_029263635.1 Ectothiorhodospiraceae bacterium
GCCCTCGCCGCCGGTGATCAGCATCGACTTGATGAAGGTGTAGCGGGAAAACCTCTCCACCTCCTTGAGCGTCTGCTGGGCCAGCTCGCGGGTCGGCAGCAGGATCAGCGCGCGGATGCGCACGCGCGGCTCGGCATCGCCGATCAGGCGGTTGAGCACCGGCAGCACGAAGGCCGCGGTCTTGCCGCTGCCGGTCTGGGCGATGACGCGCAGGTCCCTGCCGGCCAGCGCCGGCGGAATGGCCTCGCGCTGCACGGGGGTCGGCTCGGTGAAGTTCAGCTCGGCGACGGCCTTGAGCAGGCGCTCATGCAGGGCGAAATCGGCAAACACGGGGAATCCTCTTGTACTGCGGTTGAAGGTCGGGGCATGCGCCCCGGCCGCACGATCAGTCCTTGCGCTCGGGAGAGAGCAGCTCGATCTTGTAGCCATCCGGGTCTTCCACGAAGGCCAGGATGCTGGAACCGTGCTTCATCGGACCCGGCTCGCGGGTGACCTTGCCGCCGCGGGCGCGGATGTCCTCGCAGGCCTTGTAGACGTCTTCCACTTCCAGGGCGATGTGGCCGTAGCCGTTGCCCAGGTCGTACTTGTCGACGCCCCAGTTGTAGGTCAGCTCGATGACGCTGTTCTCGGCCTCGTTGCCGTAACCGACGAATGCCAGGGTGAACTGCCCTTCCGGGTAGTCCTTGCGGCGCAGCAGGGTCATGCCCAGCGCTTCGGTGTAGAAGGCGATGGATTTGTCCAGATCGCCGACGCGCAGCATGGTATGCAGCAGTCTCATGGCCAGTCTCCTGAGAAATGACGAGCCCCGGCGCAGACCGGGGCTTTGGGGGTGACGCTAGTTTAACAGCCGTCCCAGCTCAGCGGGTGGGCTGTCATTCCGGCTGATGGCGAGGCGAGCGCGGCCCGTGGAGCAGGCCACCACTGCCGCCCGCCGCCAGCATGCGCTGACTGGCCACGCCGGCCAGCGGATAGGCCGCGTCCGACAGGCTGTTGGCAACCTGCTCGATGGCGGCGCTGATCAGCATGCCGAGCAGCCCGTTCCCGTTGTTGTTGCTCTGTCTGACCGCCTCGCCCGAGCCGCTCCACAGCTCCCGGCCGGTACGCAGATCCACCAGTCGCGTGCGCGCACGCACCTTCACCACGCTGCCCACCAGCATGTAGCGGGCGCCGTATTCCTCGACCGTGGTGTACAGGGCGGCATCGGCACCGAAGATCTGCCGCAGCCTGGCCGGATCCACCTGCTGGATGTCCGCGGGCTGGTCCAGGCCGTTCTGGCGGAAGGTCTCGACCATCACGCCGACCGGCACCACGTAATAGCCGGACTCGGCCAGCGGTGCGGTCATCTGCGCCAGCAGACCCGCCGGAGCGAGGATTTCCGGGGTTTCGTTGAGCGGCGGCAGCACCAGGATCGACGCCGGGCGACTCTCCCGCAGGGCGGAGTAGTCGTGGCCCGGCTGCGCGCCCTGCCCGGCGCAGCCACTCAGCACCACGACCAGGCCCGCCAGGCCCACCCGGTGCATCCATTTCATGGTCCGACCTCCTGGATCTTGCGCTTGAGCAGGAATTCCATGTAGGGACGCGACTCCGGGAACAGCTCCGCCTCGGTCTGGAACTGCTGAACCACCTGATCGCTGCGCCCGATCTGCGCATACAGCATCCCCAGATGGGCGTGATAGCCGGGAGCTGGGGTCTGGCCGCGGGCGCGGATCCTCTGCAGGCCCTGCTCGAGCACGGC
>JAJUFY010000315.1 GCA_029263635.1 Ectothiorhodospiraceae bacterium
CAGGTCGAGGACTACATGGCCAACCTGATCATCGCCCAGATGCTGTTCCTGGAATCGGAGAACCCGGACAAGGACATCCACCTCTACATCAACTCGCCGGGCGGCGTGGTGACGGCGGGGCTGGCGATCTACGACACCATGCAGTTCATCAAGTGCGACGTCAGCACCATGTGCATCGGCCAGGCGGCCAGCATGGGCGCCTTCCTGCTGGCGGGCGGCACCAAGGGCAAGCGCTATGCGCTGCCCAACTCGCGCATGATGATCCACCAGCCGCTGGGCGGCTTCCAGGGGCAGGCCACCGACGTGGACATCCACGCCCGTGAGATCCTCGCCATGCGGGAGCGCCTCAACAAGCTGCTTGCCCACCACACCGGCCAGCCGCTGGAAGTGATCGCGCGCGACACCGAGCGCGACTTCTTCCTCAGCCCCGAGGCGGCCCAGGAATACGGCCTGGTCGATGCGGTGCTCAAGGACCGCGCCACGCTGGCCGGCAAACCCGAACGCTAGTCCTGTACCGAATGCCGGCCGGGAACCTTTCCGGCCGGTGGCTCTCCAAAGGTTTAAATGGGTTTCACCCAGTCCTATTCCTCACTCCAGAGGAGCCATGAAGGCCGCGGCCCGTCCAGCCACCGCAGCAGCCAGCCGTCCGGGCTGGTAGGCTAGGAACCGTTGCTTGCGGACCCGCCATGAATACGGGCATGGTGTGAATCACAGTCTTTACTCCCCTAGTCGAGGGTAGGTCATGACCGACAGAGACAAAGGCAGAGACGACGGCGGCAAGCTGCTCTATTGCTCCTTTTGCGGCAAGAGCCAGCACGAGGTGCGCAAACTGATTGCCGGCCCGTCGGTATTCGTCTGCGACGAATGTGTCGAACTGTGCAACGACATCATTCGTGAGGAGATGCAGGAGAAGTCGGCGGCGGCCGGTTCCAAGCTGCCCAAGCCGCACGAGATCAAGGCATCCCTGGACGAATACGTGATCGGCCAGGACCACGCCAAGAAGGTGCTCGCCGTCGCGGTGTACAACCACTACAAGCGGCTGGAAGCGTCGCAGGGGCGCGATAAGGATCAGGTCGAGCTCACCAAGAGCAACATCCTGATGATCGGCCCGACCGGCTCCGGCAAGACCCTGCTGGCCGAGACGCTGGCGCGGCTGCTGGATGTGCCGTTCACCATCGCCGATGCGACGACGCTGACGGAAGCCGGCTATGTCGGCGAGGATGTCGAGAACATCATCCAGAAGCTGCTGCAGAAGTGCGACTACGACGTCGAGAAGGCGCAGACCGGCATCGTCTACATCGACGAGATCGACAAGATCTCGCGCAAGGCCGACAACCCGTCGATCACCCGCGATGTGTCGGGCGAAGGCGTGCAGCAGGCCCTGCTGAAGCTGATCGAAGGCACCACCGCGTCGGTGCCGCCGCAGGGCGGTCGCACGCACCCGCAGCAGGAGTTCCTGCAGGTGCAGACCCACAACATCCTGTTCATCTGCGGCGGCGCGTGCGCCGGGCTGGACAAGGTGATCCAGGCCCGCTCGGAGAAGGGCGGCATCGGTTTCGCGGCCGAGATCAAGGGCAAGGAAAGCGAGAAGAGCATCAGCGAGATGCTGGCGGAGGTCGAGCCGGAGGATCTGATCAAGTATGGCCTGATCCCCGAGTTCGTCGGCAGGCTGCCGGTGGTGGCGACCCTGCACGAGCTGGACGAGGACGCCCTCATCCAGATCCTGCGAGAGCCGAAGAACGCCGTCACCAAGCAGTATCAGAAGCTGTTCGAGATGGAGGGCGTCGAGCTCGAGTTCCGTGACGACGCCCTGCGGGCCGTGGCGCGCAAGGCGCTGGAGCGCAAGACCGGCGCCCGCGGACTGCGCACCATCCTCGAGCAGGTGCTGCTGGACACGATGTACGAGCTGCCGTCCATGCAAAACGTCAGCAAGGTGGTGGTCGACGAGGCGGTCATCCGCGGCGAGGCCAAGCCGTACATCATCTACAGCAACGCGGAGCAGCCGAAGGCCGCTTCCGACTAGCGTTTCCGGCGGCCGATAAGGCCGCCGCACCAGCCATAGCACGACACCCGGCCGCTTCGGCGTCCGGGTGTCGGTGCCTCTCCGGGGCCGCCCCTGATACCATTGCGTAGTCGCCGCGGTTTCTTCAAAAACGGCGATTGAAGGGCCGGGCGCGCAGCCGCATGTTGGCCGAGTCGCACCGTCGTCCAGGCGGCTGCCATGCAATCGATGCGAGGAATTCCGTAGTGCAGCGCAAAGATCAGCCATCCGAAGTCACAGATCGTCCTCTTGTCGCCATGCCGGCGCTGCCGCTGCGCGACGTGGTCGTGTATCCGCACATGGTGATCCCGCTGTTTGTCGGGCGCGAGAAGTCCATCCGCGCGCTCGAGGCGGCCATGGAAGAGGACAAGCGCATTCTGCTGGTGGCGCAGACCAGCGCCGAGCTGGACGACCCGGCAGAAAGCGATCTGTACCAGGTCGGCACCATCTCGACCATCCTGCAGATGCTGAAGCTGCCCGACGGCACCGTGAAGGTGCTGGTGGAAGGCGTGCAGCGCGCCCGCGTGGCCGATCTCGATCAGGACAGGGGCTTCTTCTCGGCGCGCATTGCGCCGGTGGAAGAAACCGGCAGCGACGACGAGCGCGAGACCGATGTGCTCGCCCGCTCGGTGATGAGCCTGTTCGACCAGTACGTCAAGCTCAACAAGAAGGTGCCGCCGGAGATCCTGTCGTCGCTGGCCGGCATCGACGAGCCGGGGCGGCTGGCCGATACCATCGCCGCCCACATGGCGCTCAAGGTCGAGGAAAAGCAGAAGATCCTCGAGATCGAGAACGTCCGCGAGCGCCTGGAGCATCTGCTGGGCCTGATC
>JAJUFY010000257.1 GCA_029263635.1 Ectothiorhodospiraceae bacterium
AGGCTGATGAAGGTGGTCAGCGCCGCGCCCTTGTTGCCGCGCTCCTCCTTGTCGACCTGGACGAGGACTTCCATGCCCTCCTTGATGACGTCCTTGATGTTGACCTTGGCGGGGTCGACGTCACCATCGGCCTGGAAGTAGGCGCGGGAGATTTCCTTGAACGGGAGGAAGCCGTGGCGTTCCGAGCCGTACTGGACGAAGGCGGCTTCGAGGCTGGGCTCGACCCGGGTGATCTTGCCCTTGTAGATGTTGGCTTTTTTCTGTTCCCTGGAGGGGGTTTCAATATCGAGGTCGTAGAGGGACTGGCCATCCACGAGCGCTACGCGCAACTCTTCCGGTTGAGTTGCATTGATCAACATTCTTTTCATCTGGATGAATTCTCCGGCGGCCCACCACGCCGAGTCCCAGGGCATGAGCAGGCCGGGCGCGCCCCAGAGCGGGGCGCAGCACCACAGCGGTCCGCTCGGGCGGGTACCCGAGCAGCCAAGCCAGCAATTGCGCGACTAGAAGTCTCGTCATGTTCCGTGAGAGGGCGAGGGGGCGCTGTTGTGCCACCCGCCTGGGTGGGTGAGGTGTACCCGAAACTCGATGCGTAACCCGTCCATATGGCGACGGATGCGCTGAAACCGTTGCTTCGCAAAGCCGGGCAGGCTGTAATGCCCGCGCGGAGCGCGATTGAGCACGCCAACTATAGCAAGCGTGCGTGCAGTGCAGCAAACGGCATGACGGTCGGCGTCGCCTGCCGGGCGATGCTGCTATCATGCTGCCCAGGTTGACCGTCCCGCCAAGCCAGAGGTTCCCGTGCAAGTACGCCGCATTCGCATCGATGCCGAACAGGCGGGCCAGCGCATCGATAATTTCCTGCTGCGCGAGCTCAAGGGTGTTCCCAAGACTCGCATCTACCGCCTGCTGCGCAAGGGCGAGGTTCGCGTCAATGGCCGTCGCAGCGGACCTGAATACAAGCTTGCCGCCGGCGACGAGGTGCGGCTGCCGCCGGTGCGCGCCACCGACCAGCCGGAGGCGCTGCCGCCTGGCAGAGGGCTGTTGGCGCAGCTGGAGGCGGCCATCATTTACGAAGATGAGGGGCTTCTGGTCCTGAACAAGCCACCGGGAATCGCCGTGCATGGCGGCAGCGGCGTGCGCCACGGCGTCATCGAGGGGCTGCGGGCGCTGCGGCCTGCGGCGCCATTCCTGGAGCTGGTACACAGGCTGGACCGGGAAACCAGCGGCTGCCTGCTGATTGCCAAGCGGCGCAGCCGGCTGCGGCAGCTGCACGAGCTGCTCCGCACCGACGCGGTGGAGAAGCGCTATCTCACCCTGCTGGGCGGCAATCTCCCGCGCGGACCGGTGCCGGTGGAAGCGCCGCTGGATCGCTTCCATCTGCAGGGGGGCGAGCGCATGGTGCGGATCGCAGATGCCGGCAAGCACGCCCGAACCGTATTCCGTGCCGTCGAGCGGTTCCGCGGTGCGACCCTGGCCGAGGCGCGGATCGACACCGGCCGCACGCACCAGATACGCGTTCATGCGGCTCACCTGGGGCATCCGGTGGTGGGCGATGACAAATACGGCAATCGGGAAATCAATAAGCTGTTTCGGGAGCGGGGGGTACGGCGGCTGTTCCTGCATGCGCAGAGCCTGACGTTGCACTGGCCCGATGCCGAACCGCTGACCCTGACGGCGCCGCTGTATGAGGATCTGGAAGCGGCACTGATCCGCCTGCGGGAACAGAACGAGACATATGACAGACGAGCGGAATAACGATACCGAAGAGCGCTGGGAGCGCGTCGCGCTGAAGCAGATCGCTCTGGAGGTGGTGCGCGAGCAGCGGCGTACCCGGCGCTGGAACATCTTCTTCCGGATCTGTTTCCTGGTCTATCTGACCGCGCTGCTGCTGTTCGCCATGCCGTCCTGCCAGACCGGCCGCAGCGGGGCGCTCGGGCCGCATACCGCTGTGGTCAAGATCGACGGCACGATCGCCGAAGGCACGGCCGCCAGCGCCGAGCTGATCGTCAAGGGGCTGCAGGCGGCGTTCGAGGCGCCCAACGTCGCCGGCGTGATCCTGCAGATCAACAGCCCCGGCGGCAGCCCGGTGCAGGCCGGCATCGTCAACGACGAGCTCAAGCGGTTGCGGGCCAAGCACCCGGATATCCCTCTCTATGCCGTGGTCGGCGATCTCTGTACCTCCGGCGCGTATTACATCGCGGTCGGCGCCGACAAGATCTTCGTCGACAAGGCCAGCATGGTCGGCTCGATCGGCGTGCTGATCGACGGCTTCGGTTTCACCGGCACCATGGACAAGCTCGGTATCGAGCGCCGTCTCTATGCCGCCGGCGAGTACAAGGGGCTGCTGGATCCGTTCTCGCCGGAGCGACCGGCGGAGACGGCGCACATCCAGGCGCTGCTGAACGAGGTGCACGCCCAGTTCGTGAACGTGGTGAAGGAGGGGCGGGGCGACCGGCTGGCGGACGATCCCGCCCTGTTCAGCGGCCTGGTCTGGTCCGGCGAGCAGAGCATCGCGCTAGGACTCGCCGATGCCACCGGCAATGTCCACAGCGTCGCGCGCGATGTCATCGGCGCCGAGAAGCTGGTCGAGTACACGCCGCGGCTCGGGCTGCTGGAGCGTCTCTCCGACCAGCTCGGCGCCAGCGTGGCGCGCCATGTCGAGCTGCGGCTCCACGGGCTCGGACTGCGGTAGGTTCGGCCGCCGGCGCTAGGGGATGCTGACACCCTGGTTCGCCAGCATGCCGACCAGCGCGATCAGTGGCAGGCCGATCAGCGCGGTCGGGTCGTCGCCCTCGATGCGCTCGAACAGCGCAATGCCCAGTGCTTCCGACTTGAAGCTGCCGGCGCAGTCGTAGGGCTGCTCCTTGTCGAGATAGCGGCTGATGGTGTCGTCGCTGAGCTGGCGGAAGTGCACCCGGGTGGTGACGACACTGGTTTGTGTCGCGCCGGTGGCGGCATTCAGCAGCGTGAGGCCGGTATAGAACTCGACGCAGCGGCCGGATGCCTGCCGCAGCTGCTCCAATGCCCGAGCCCGGTTGCCCGGCTTGCCGAGTATCGCCGCGTCCAGCACCGCTGCCTGGTCGGAGCCGATGATCAGGGCCTGCGGATAGCGCGTCGCCACGGCCTGCGCCTTTTCCCGCGACAGCCGCGCGACATAGTCCGCCGGCCGCTCGTCCGGAGCACGGCTTTCGTCGATGTCCGGTGCGCAGACCTCATAGGGCACCTGCAGCCGCTCGAGCAGCGCACGCCGGTGCATGGAACTGGAGGCGAGAATCAGTGGTGCTGGCATGGAAAACCCTCTGGCTCGGCGGGCGTCATTGAGCGGTGTGACGCGGTCTGCGTCAAGGCTTTTATTGCTTTGACAGGCCCTGTTGCGGCCGCTAATATCCGCGGCCTATGTCGGGCGAGACACTTCCCGAGTATCTGGATTTGCTTCGACTCGCCGAGCAGGGCGCGGCCCTGGTCGGGCATCTGCCTTTGCGGGCGATGAAGCGCTTGGTGTCCAGTCTGGTCAGCGACGAGGGCGAGGTCGAAGCGGAGCTGCGTTTCGAATTCGACCCGATACGTCGGCCGCAGGTGAGCGGCTGGGTGCGCGGCGAGGTCGAGCTGGTCTGCCAGCGCTGCCTGGAAACCTTCCGTCGGCCGCTGACGGCCGAGTTCCGGCTGGTGCTGGTGCAGAGCGAGGCCGAGGGCGAGCGGCTGATGGACGGCATCGAGCCGCTG
>JAJUFY010000164.1 GCA_029263635.1 Ectothiorhodospiraceae bacterium
GGCGGCGCGATCTCCCTGGCGGGCGCGCTCTGCTACGCCGAACTGGTGACCTCGCATCCGCATCCCGGCGGCGAGTATCACCTGCTGTTCCGGGCCTACGGCCGGGAGACCGGCTTCTTGTTCGCCTGGACCCGGCTGGCGGTGATACAGACCGGCAGCATTGCGCTGCTAGCTTTTGTTTTTGGTGACTATTTTCAGCAGCTGCTGCCGGTTCCCGGCGGTTCGGCAAGCTATGCAGGCCTGGCGGTCGTGGTCTTCACCGCGCTGAATGCCGCCGGGGTCCGCAGCAGCCTCGGCACGCAGCGCCTGCTCAGCCTGGCCACCGTGCTCGGCGTGCTGGCGCTGGCCGGCGCAGGGCTGCTGTTGGGCGGACAGCCGGTGCATCTTCAGGAGGCGCGCGCTGCGGCATCGCCGGCCGGCCTCGGCATGGCGATGGTGTTCGTGCTGCTGACCTTCGGCGGCTGGAACGAGGCCGCCTACGTGTCCTCCGAGGTGCGTGACGGCGCTCGCAGCATGGTCCGCGCGCTGCTGATCGGCATCGTCGTCATCACGCTGCTGTACATGCTGGTCAACCTGGCCTACCTGCGGGTGCTGGGCGGCGACTCGCTCGGGCAGTCGGAGGCGCCGGGCAGCGCACTGATGCAGGCGCTGTTCGGGCGGCCCGGGGCCGCCGTCGTCAGCGCGCTGGTGGCTGTGGTGGCGCTGGCGTCGCTGAACGTCACCATCCTCACCGGTGCCCGCTGCAACTATGCCATGGCCAGGGACTTCCGGCTGTTCCGCTGGCTCGGCTATTGGCACGAGAAAACCAATACGCCGCTGACGGCGCTGCTGGCGCAGGGCCTGATCGCCCTGCTGCTGGTGCTACTCGGCGCCTGGACCCGCAACGGCTTCGAAACCATGGTCGAGTACGTGGCGCCGGTGTTCTGGCTGTTCTTCCTGCTGATCGGGCTGTCGCTGTTCGTCCTGCGGCGCCGTGAACCGACGACACCCAGACCATTCCGAGTGCCCGGCTACCCGCTGACGCCGCTGCTGTTCTGCGCAAGCTGCGCGATGCTGCTGTATTCCAGTCTCAGTTACACCGGAATCGGCGCCCTGGTCGGCATAACCGTGCTGCTGATGGGCGTGCCGCTGTTGTTTGTCGCTCGTCGCATGGAGGTGCGTGCATGAGTTCTGCAATTCCCGGCAAGGAGGCCGCTATGGCTCGTAAGGCTTTACTGTCGAGCGCGGCTGCGCCGTTGCTGCTGACATTCATGGCGGGTTCCGCCAGCGCCCAGTTCGATTCCCGGCTCGATGTGCCGTTCGTGCCGACCCGGGAGGAGGTGGTACAGGGCATGCTGGACATGGCCGAGGTGGAGGAGGGCGATCTGCTCTACGACCTCGGGTCCGGCGATGGCCGGATCGTGATCACGGCCGCCAAGGAGCGCGGCGTGCGGGGCGTAGGAATCGACCTGGACCCGCAGCGGATCCGCGAAGCCAGGGCCAATGCAAGGCAGGAAGGTGTCGAGGACAAGGTCGAATTCATCCAGGGCAACCTGTTCAACACCGACTTCAGCAAGGCAACGGTGGTGACCATGTATCTGCTGCCGGACGTCAATCTGCGGCTGCGCCCGCGCATCCTGAGGGAGCTCGAGCCGGGGACGCGGGTGGTATCGCATGCGTTCGACATGAACGAGTGGCAGCCGGACGAGAAGGCTCGCGTCGAAGGGTCCTACATCTACATGTGGATCGTGCCGGCCAGGGTGGCCGGAGCCTGGGAGTGGGAGACGGACGATGGCAGCCGCTATCAGGTCGAGCTGGATCAGCAGTTCCAGGAAGTGTCCGGCAAGGCCTGGGTCGATGGCCGGGCGGCCCATCTGACCAAGGCGGAGCTCCGAGGCGACCGGCTGCAGCTGACCATCCAGCCGGACGGCTCGACTGTCCCGCAGACCTTCACCGCGCGCTATGACGACGGCCGGCTGCTTGGGCTCGCCGCTCGCGAGTCAGGGCAGGCGGCAGAGGCCGAACAGGTGGCCTGGGTGGCGGAACGGGCGGAGGGCGGTTCCGGCGGCTGAGGGGCAGGGCGCTTGCCCCGCCCCAGCAAGTGCGCCTCAGGTAGCAGGCGCCAGAGCAGGTCGCGGGCGCCGACGATGCCAGTCGGTATGCCGCTGGAAAGCGTGGCCGGCCCGCACCAGCAGCGCCTCGTCCAGATGCCTGCCGATCAGCTGAAAACCGATCGGCAGGCCGGCAGCGGTAAAGCCGCCGGGCAGGGTAATGGTCGGGCTGCCGGACATATCGAAGGGCGCGGTAAAGCGCAGGGCGGCATCGAGGCCGCTTGGTTGCATGAGCAGTTCGTCGAGCTCGCGGATGGTCGGGTTGCCGAACGGGTGTACCGGCGCCAGCAGCAGGTCGATGTGCTGGAACAGCCGCCGCAGCTCGCCGCCGAACTGCAGCCGGGCATGGTGGATCTTCATCAGTTCCATCCCGCTCAGCTGCCGGCCGGCTTCGATCAGGCCGGTCAGCACCGGCCCATATTCCGAGGCGCGGGAAGGATAGGTGGCTTCGTGGGCGATGGCCGTTTCCACGCCGCAATAGGCCGCCCAGTGCTGGTGCATTGCCGCCGTGCTCGGCGGCATGGTGCACTCGATGATCCTGGCACCCAGCTCGCTGAGCGCCTTGCGGGCTTCGTCCATGACCCGGGCGGTCTCGGCATCGCAGATGTCATAGACGTAGCGCGGGTCGATGCCGATCCGCAGGCCTTCGATACCTGCATCGAGGTCGGCCAGATAATCCGGCACCGGCTCGTCCAGGCTGGTCGGGTCGAGCGGATCGGCGCCGGCCAGGACAGCCAGCATCGCACCGGCATCGGCCGCCGAGCGCGTCATTGGGCCGATATGGTCAAGGCTGGCTGCCAGCGGCAGCACGCCGTGACGGCTGACCCGCCCCCAGGTCGGCTTCAGGCCGGTGATGCCGTTGGCGCCGGCGGGAAAACGGATGGAGCCGCCGGTGTCGGAACCGATCGCGCCGTAGCAGAGCCCGGCAGCCGTGGCGACGCCGGAACCGCTCGACGATACACCGGGCCAGTGGTCGGGATGCCAGGGGTTGAGCGGAGCAGGCAGCTCCGGATGGTGGGCAGCGAAGGCGCCTTCGGTCATGTGCAGCTTGCCGAGCATGATGGCGCCGGCCTCGAACAGCTTGCGCACGACCGTGCAATCGGTCTCCGGCACATTGTCGGCCAGCACTGTCGTGCCCCAGGTGGTGCGCACGCCGTCCGTTTCGCAGAGGTCCTTGATGCCGATGGGAATGCCGTGCAGCGGCCCGCGGTGCTCGCCGCGCGCCATCTCGGCTTCCGCCTGCCTGGCCTGTTCCAGCGCGATCTCCGGCGTGACCGTAAGATAGCTGCGCAGCTCAGGGTCAAGCAGGGCGATGCGATCCAGCATCAGCTGCGTCACTTCCACAGGCGACGCTTTTCCTGTCCGGTAAGCCGCGCCCAGCTCCAGGATGGTGGCGAACTCGAGGTCGTTGGTAGACATACGGAGGCTCCTTCCTCGCAAGATGTCGAACGGTGGGGGAAAACCACTTCTTCCAAGCATAGTCGAGCAAACCTGGCGCAGCCTGAACCAGGGGCGGGATGCGGGTAAACTCTGCAGCGTGGCCTAGGCTGCAGCAGCACAATAGTCGGCAATGGATTCAGGCGCTTATGACACAGAATTCCCGCATCGCCATCGGCGGTATCGCTTTGTTCCTGGCGGTCGGCGCCGGGGCTTTCGGCTCCCATGGTCTGCGCGGCATGGTGGCCCCGCCGCTGGTCGAGGTGTGGAAGACCGCGGTGCTCTACCACCTCATCCACGGCCTGGGGCTGCTTGTGATTGCCGGGCTGCACCAGTTGCAGCCGTCGCGGATCCTGGCTCGGGCCTGGCTGACCATGCTGGTCGGCATGCTGCTGTTCAGCGGAAGCCTGTATCTGATCGTCCTGACCGGCAGCCGCTGGCTGGGGCCGATCACGCCGCTGGGCGGCCTCACCATGATGGCCTCCTGGCTGCTGGTGAGCTGGGCCGGATTCAAGCACTGGAAGGGTAACTAGCCGTCGCCAGTGCCCCGACTACCGTCCGCGGTAGCGGCATGACGGCCGAGGAGATGGCAATCCGATGAGCGGCGCTAGCACCGACAAGCGGAGAAACTGGTTCGATGGAGGCGGGAACGCCTACGCCCGTTTCAGGCCGGAATATCCTGCCGAACTCGCCGCCTATCTTGCCTGGGTGGCCCCAGACACCAGCCTTGCCGTGGACGTCGGTTGCGGGAACGGCCAGCTCACCGTGCGGTTGGCGGAGCATTTCACCGCCGTGATGGGGCTGGATCCCAGCACGGATCAGCTTGCGCATGCCACGCGCCGGAGCAATGTCGACTATCGGTGCGCGCCCGCCGAGCGGCTGCCGCTGGCGGAGCGCAGCGCAAGCCTCGTCACGGCGGCACAGGCCGCGCATTGGTTCGACCTGCCAGCCTTCTATGCCGAGGTCCGCCGGATCGCCAAGCCCGAGGCTGTCGTGGCCCTGATCAGCTATGGCGTCCTGCGGCTGGACGACGAAGGCCTGGCAGACCGCTTCGTCCGGTTCTACCGGCAGGAAATCGGCCAATACTGGCCAGCCGAGCGGCAACTGGTCGACAGCGGCTATTCGACGCTGGACTTTCCATTCGCGCCCATTGCGCCACCGGCCATGGCAATCCGCCTTAGATGGAGCCTGGATGACTTTCTCGGCTACATCGCGACCTGGTCAGCCGTGCGTCGGGCACGGGAAGCCGGGCAGGAAGCCGTCCTGCATCGTTTTGCCCGCGACATCGCCCGGATTTGGGGCGACCCGACGCACAGGCGCGAAATCTCCTGGCCCATCAACATGCGTGTCGGCCGCGCATGAATCATCCGACAGCGTTGATCCAGGCTGCCGCCCTGTAAATCGCTCCAAGGCACCGTGAGTCCACAATCGCGCTCGATTGGTGCCGTGTTCGAGCAGGGCGCAGCCGCTCCGATCATCGGGTTGCGGCTGCCAGATTCCCGCTGTCGAGCCCCGTCTACACCCACCCTTTAGTGCGTATAATAAAGATTATGTTAAATCATGTCTTGGCGAGGATGGCGCCATATGGGTTCAAGCGACGCTCCACTCGTCTGGCTGATCTAAGCGCGGTGCTCCCAGGCATCTGTGCGGTGCTTAGCTGTCAGATATGCGGTTTTTCTTACCCAGGAGCTTGGAACTATCTCGTTCCGCCGTCAGCAACGTGTCTGTGCGCTCTGGAGCAATCTCCTCCGCTTTGGGGCGATTCTCGTTGTGAATGAGCAAGCCGACAGGGGCGCCGCCGGCACCGCTGCATGACGAGAGTGGCCATAC
>JAJUFY010000084.1 GCA_029263635.1 Ectothiorhodospiraceae bacterium
ACGATGATGTAGGCCATGGTTAGGAAGGTGGTGATGCCTGCAATGACTTCCGTCTTGACGTCGGTGCCATGCGCCTTGAGTTGGAAAAGCCGTTCCAGCACTTGCCGCTCCCGGGAATGGTCCGTTGATCTTGTTTTTCCCAGGGTTCACCCGGGGGCGCTCATTAGAAAACGGTTGACGATGTCTTGCAAGACGCCGCAGTCGCTGCCCACGGGCTTGGCGATTGCGCAGCGGGCGGCGAGAATCCCGGCTTTGATTTCCCTGCCGTGAAGTAACCGCCGATGCCGCACCTGATCGAGAGCCCGCAGAATCCGCAGTTCAAGCGCTGGAAGTCGCTGCTGGACAGCCGCGGGCTGAAGAAACACGGGCAGTTCCTGCTGTCCGGCCGGAAGGCGGTGCCGGAGGCGCTGAGCCGCCATCCGGAGCGCTTCCTGGCCGTGCTGTTCTGGGCGGAGGAGCAGCTCGCCGGCTGGCGGCTGCCCGCCGGACTCGAGCGTTACCGGCTGTCCCGGCCGCTGTTCCGGGAGCTGGACATCATCGGCACCGATGCGCCGCTGCTGGTCGGCAGGCTGCCTATGCTGCCGGCAGCCGATCTCAGCCTGCCGCCGCAAGGGCTCGAGCTGGTCTGCGCGCTCGGCAACCCGGACAACCTTGGAGCGCTGCTGCGCAGCGCCGCTGCGTTCGCCGTCCGCCGGGTGATCCTCCTGCCCGAGGCCGCGCATCCCTTCCACCCGCGGGCGCTGCGGTCGGCGGCAAACGCCCAGTTCGAGCTGGAACTGCTGCAGGGGCCTGGCTGGGCGGCGCTGAATGCCGCCGCCGGCCCGCTGTTCGCCCTGGATGTGCGCGGCGCAGCGCTGACGGACTTTGCCTGGCCGCAGGACCTGCGGCTGATCCTGGGCGAAGAGGGGAAGGGGGTGCCGCCGGAGCTGCCGGTGCAGCGGCTGGCAATTCCGACCACGGGCGCGGTGGAGTCGCTGAACGCGACGGTTGCCGCCAGCCTGGCGCTGTTTTCCTGCTACGCCAGCCGGCAGGGGGCGGCCCGTTAGTCACGGGCGGTCGGCTGTTTCTTCCTGCAGCAGCGTATGGAAGCTCTGCAGCCGGGCCGGCTCGACTTCGCCGCGCTCGACGGCAGCGCGGACCGCGCAATCCGGCTCGGCGAGGTGCCGGCAGTCGGCGAACCGGCACTGGCCTTGGAAAGGCCGCAGCTCGATGAAGCCGTGGGCGATCTGCGCCGGGCTCAGGTGACCCAGCCGCAGGGTACGGATGCCGGGGGAATCGATCAGATCGCCGCCGCCGGGCAGGTGGTAGAGGGTGGTTTCGGTGGTGGTATGGCGGCCGAGCCCGCTTGCTTCGGACAGGGCGCCGATGCGCAGTTCGATATTGGGGATCAGACGCTGGATCAGGGAGGACTTGCCCACCCCCGACTGACCGACCAGGATGCCGGTCTTGCCCTTGAAGCAGGCTTCCAGCGCATCCAGCCCCTCGCCGCTGCGGACGCTGCCGGCCAGTACCCGATAACCGAGCCGACGATAGACATCGAGCCTGGCAAGCTCGGCATCGCGTTCGCCCCCGGCAAGGTCGAGCTTGTTGAGCCAGATCAGCGGCTCGATTTCCAGCTGCTCGGCCAGCACCAGATAGCGGTCGATGAGCATGGTCTCGAAGGGTGGTTTGACCGCCACCGTGATCACCACCAGATCGACATTGGCGGCGAACGGCCTGAGCTCGTTGCGATAGTTGGGACGGGCGAGCAGGTTGCGGCGCGGCAGGATTTCCTCGATCGCCTTGCCGCCGGCCTGGACGCTGAAGCGTACCATGTCGCCGCAGTACGGCTTGCCGACGCTGCGCCGCGCGGTGCAGCGGTGCAGCATGCCGTCGGCATCCTCGACGATGCTGTCCTGGCTGTAGCTGACGACGACGCGTCCGGTACCGTATTCGGCCATGGTTCTCCTGCTCGATGGAAGACAGCCGGGGGCGCTGCCGATACACTGCCCGCCGGAAATTGTGTGCACATCTTAACGAAAGGCGTTACGACATGGCGCAGTCGCCCGACAATCTGATCTGGATCGATCTCGAAATGACCGGCCTGGATACCGACAATGACCGGATTATCGAGATCGCCACGGTGATTACCGACAGCCAGCTGAACATCCTGGCGGAAGGACCGGTGCTGGCCATCCATCAGCCGGACAGCGTCCTGAACGCGATGGACAACTGGAACACGACCCAGCACGGCGGTTCCGGGCTGCTGGACCGCGTCCGGCGCAGCACCATCGACGAGGCCGAAGCGGAGCGGCAGACCCTGGAGTTCCTGCAGCAGTGGGTACCGCCGCAGACGTCGCCAATGTGCGGCAACAGCATCTGCCAGGATCGCCGCTTTTTGCACCGCAGCATGCCGGCGCTGGAGCGTTACTTCCACTACCGCCACATCGACGTCAGCACGCTCAAGGAACTCGCCAAGCGCTGGGCGCCGGAGATCCTGCCCAGCTTCAGCAAGCAGAGCACCCATCTGGCGCTGGACGACATCAAGGAATCGATCGCTGAGCTGCGCTTCTACCGCGAGCACTTCCTGCGCATCGGCGCGTCCTGACGCCCGGTACGCGACAACAGCGGGCAGGGCCGGCGGTCACCGCGCAACGCCGGCTCCCTGCCCATTCGGGAGGCCGGCCAGCCCAGGCCGGCATGGCCCGGTATCGAAAGCTGCGCTTATTGCAGGCCGGCGCCGGTCATTGCTCGACCGGCGTGTCGTCCCGGTTCCCCCACTCCGACCAGGAGCCGGCGTAGCCCCGCACCCGCGGATAGCCCAGATGCCTGAGCGCGATGTACGTATGCGCCGAGCGGTGATGGGTCTGGCAGTGGGTGACGATTTCCTTGTCCGGCGTCACCCCCAGCTCGGCGAGCATGCGCCGCAGCTCTGTCTCGGGCAGCAGGCGGCGCTCCCGTTCCGGATCCATCAGCAGGGTCCAGTCGAGGTTGACCGCGCCCGGGATATGCCCGCCGCGGGCCGCGCGCCGGTCGGTGCCGCTGTATTCGGCCGGGGTGCGGGTGTCGAGCACCAGCAGGTCGGGGTCGGCGAGCCGGGCCTGGAGATAGGCGAGGTCGGCGGCGGCCTCGGGGTTGCGGATCCGTGCCTGATAGCGGCTCGGGCGTGGATCGACGCTGCCGGCTTCGACGCGGCCGCCGGCAGCCAGCCAGGCCATCAGGCCGCCGTCGAGCAGCGAGAAGGCCGGGTGGCCGAGCACGTCCAGCGTCCAGAGGAAACGGCTGGCGCGGCCGTTGCCCTCGCCGTCGTAGGCAACCACGTGGCTGTCCTCGGTCAGGCCGATGGCGGACAGCACTTCGGAGAGCCGGGCCTCGGTCGCCATCAGCCCCATCGCCGGCGGCTCCTGCCGGATAATGCTTGCGTAGGGCAGGTTGACCGCTCCCGGCAGATGCCGCTGGGCGTAGGCCGGCGGCTCGCTGAGGTCGACCAGCAGCAGGCGCGGGTCACCCAGCAGGGGCTGGAGCTGGTCCGGCTCGACGATCAAGGGCAGCAGACGATCGGGCACGACATCCTCCTGATGCGTTCGGGACAGTGATTACTTCGCTGCGAGCAGCTCCAGCCAGTGCCGCACCGGCACCCGGGCGCCATCCGCAAGATGGCTGATGCAGCCGATGTTGGCGCTGGCGATGAGCTCCGGCGCGCCGGCCTGGAGATTTTGCAGCTTGTTGGTCTTCAGCGCCTGCGACAGCTGCGGCTGCAGGATGGAATAGGTGCCGGCGGAGCCGCAGCAAAGGTGCGGATCGGCCACCGGGGTCAGCTCGAAGCCCAGCCTGCCGAGCAGTGCTTCGACGCGGCCGTTCAACTGCTGGCCGTGCTGCAGCGTGCAGGGCGACTGAAAGGCGATCCGGCGCGGGGCGTCGGCGGCCGGCCGCAGCCGGTCGGCCAGCCCCTCCAGCAGTTCCACCGGATCCTTGGCGAGCACGGCGATGCGCGCCGCCTTCTCGGCGTAGGCCCGGTCGTTGCGCAGCAGGTAGCCGTACTGCTTGACCTGCACGCCGCAGCCGCTGGCATTGACCAGCACGGCTTCCGCGCCAGCCTCGATATGCGGCCACCAGGCATCGATGTTGCGACGCATGTACTCCGCCGCTTCGGCCGATGCAGCCAGATGCTGGCTGATGGCGCCGCAGCAGCCGGCCTGCGGCGTCCGTACCAGTTCGATGCCCAGCTGCGCCAGCAACCGGGCGGTGGCGACATTGATCTCGGGCGCCAGGCCGGGCTGGACGCAGCCTTCCAGCATCAGCACCTTGCGGGCGCTGCGCGCCGGCTCGGGCCAGGGCAGGGTGGGGCCGCGTGCCGGGATCTTGCGGCGCAGGGTCGTCGGGACGAGCGGCCGAACCGCCTGCCCGAGCCGCAGCAGCGCCGTGAACAGTGCCCGGCGCGGCAGCAGCCGGCGCAGGCCCTGACGCAGTGCCCGCTCGCGCGGCGGGCGTGCGGTCCGCTGCTCGATCAGCTCGCGGCCGATGTCGACCAGCTTGCCGTATTCCACGCCGGAGGGGCAGGTGGTCTCGCAGGCGCGGCAGGTCAGGCAGCGGTCCAGGTGCAGGCGCATCTCGGCGGTGGCCGGCTCGCCCTCGACCACCTGCTTGATCAGGTAGATCCGGCCACGCGGGCTGTCGCGCTCGTCGCCGAGCAGCTGGTAGGTCGGGCAGGTGGCGAGGCAGAAGCCGCAGTGCACGCAGCTGCGCAGGATGCGCTCCGCTTCCGCGCCTTCCGGGGTGTCTTTCAGGAAATCGGCGAGCTGGGTCTGC
Organism: Ectothiorhodospiraceae bacterium; assembly: GCA_029263635.1. Taxonomy (GTDB): domain Bacteria; phylum Pseudomonadota; class Gammaproteobacteria; order Nitrococcales; family AK92; genus JAAYIK01. Next base: position 4,789 of record JAJUFY010000084.1, read on the forward strand.
ATGAGCGGGCCTAGAGTTCCGGGTACATGCGGCCGGGGTTGAAGATGCCGTTCGGGTCCAGCGCCGCCTTCAGGCGCCGCTGCAGCTGCCGCGACACCGGATCCAGCGGCGGGAAGGGGTCGCCGTCGCCGCGGAACAGTACCGCCTGCCCCTGCAGCGCCGCTGTGGCTGTCCGTACCTCAGCAATTGGCGCGCTGCTGCACAGCCAGTGCAGGCGTCCACCCCATTCCGACAGCCAGCGGCCGGGGAGGTTCGGTGGCGGCGTATGCGGCGGCAGGCCGATGCGCCAGAGCCGCTCGCCGGCCTCGAGCCGGAAGAACGGCAGCGCGTGATCGCGCAGGTCCTGCCAGAAGCTGCCGGCTTCGACCTGCTGGCCGCCGATCATGGCGGTGGCGGCGTCCAGCGCCCGGCTGCTGCCCGACAGTCGCAGCCGGAGCGAGTCGCCGTCGTGGACGGCGGCGGTCACCGGCAGCGCCGCGGCGGTCCAGCGATCCAGCAGTGCGGCGACGTCGTCCGCTGCCAGCGCCAGCTGCAGAGTGCGTTCCTCCTCCGGCGCCGGCAGCACCTTGAGCGAGACGTCGAGCAGCACGCCCAGCGTGCCGAAGGAGCCGGTCAGCAGCCGCGAGACATCGTAGCCGGCGACGTTCTTCATGACCTCGCCGCCGAAGCGCAGCACCTCGCCCTGGCCGTTGAGCAGGCGGGTGCCGAGCATGAAATCACGCACCGCGCCGGCAGCGAAGCGGCGCGGGCCGGCGAGGCCGGCCGCCACGGCGCCGCCGATGGTGCCGGCGCCGTCGAACCGGGGCGGCTCGAAAGGCAGCAGCTGGCGGGCCTCGGTCAGGATCCGCTCGATCTCGGCGAGCGGCGTGCCGGCGCGCACGGTAAGCACCAGCTCGGTGGGTTCGTAGTTGACGATGCCGGTGTGGGCGGCGAGCGACAGCGGCTCGCCGCTTACCTGGCGGCCCAGGAAGGCCTTGCTGCCCTGGCCGCTGATGGCGAGCGGCTGTTTATTCGCGGCCGCCTGCCGCACCTGCTCGGTGAGCGCTGCAGTCTGGTCGCCGCTCATCAGAAGCGCTCCAGGTTCGGGTGAGGGAGCTGGCCGCCGTGCACGGGCATGGCGCCGAACTCCGCGCAGCGGTTGAGCGTGGGGATGTGCTTGCCGGGGTTCAGCAGCGCCCGAGGGTCGAAGGCCCGCTTGATGGCGTGGAACTGCGTGATCTCGGCCGGCGAGAACTGCACGCACATCTGGTTGATCTTCTCCATGCCCACCCCGTGCTCGCCGGTGATGGTGCCGCCGACTTCCACACACAGCTCCAGGATCTTGCCGCCGAACTCCTCGGTGCGCTCCAGCTCGCCGGGTTTGCTGACGTCGTACAGGATCAAGGGGTGGAGGTTGCCGTCGCCGGCGTGGAACACGTTCACCACCGGCAGGCCGTATTCGCGGCTCATTTCGTTCATGCGCTGCAGTACGTAGGCGAGGTGCTTGCGCGGAATGGTGCCATCCATGCAGTAGTAGTCCGGCGAGATGCGGCCGACGGCGGGGAAGGCGGCCTTGCGGCCGAGCCAGAAGCGGGCTCGCTCGGCGTCGTCGCGCGCCAGCCGGATCTCGCTGGCCTGATGCTCCTGCAGCAGTGCGTGCACGCGCTCGAGCTGGGCATCGACCTCCTCGGCCTGGCCGTCCAGCTCCACCAGCAGGATGGCGGCGGCATCCCGCGGATAGCCGGCCTGCACGAAATCCTCGGCCGCCTGCAGGGCGGGGTTGTCCATCATCTCCATGCCGGCCGGTATCACGCCGGCGGCGATGACCGCGGCCACCGCATCGCCGGCCTGCTGGACCGTCGGGAAGGCGGCCAGCAGGGTCTTGGTGACCGGCGGCAGCGGCAGCAGCTTGACCACGATCTCGACGATCACCCCCAGCATGCCTTCCGAGCCGTGCAGCAGGCCGAGCAGGTCAGGGCCGGTCTGCTCCGGCGCCAGCGAGCCGATGGTGACCAGCTCGCCCTCGATGGTGAGCATGGTCACCTGCAGCACGTTGTGGACGGTGAGCCCGTACTTCAGGCAGTGCACGCCGCCGGCGTTCTCGGCGACATTGCCACCGATCGAGCAGGCGATCTGCGAGGAAGGATCCGGCGCGTAGTAGAGTCCGTACGGCGCTGCCGCCTGGCTGATGGCGAGGTTGCGTACCCCGGGCTGCACGCGGGCGATGCGGCGCTTCGGGTCGATCTCCAGGATGCGGTTGAACTTGCCGAGCGCCAGCAGCACCCCCTGCGGATGCGGCAGCGAGCCGCCGGAGAGGCTGGTGCCCGAGCCGCGCGCCACCACCGGCGCGCCCAGTTCGCTGCAGATGCGCAGCACCGCCTGCACCTGCGCCACCGTCTCCGGCAGCGCCACCAGCAGCGGGATCTGCCGATAGGCCGACAGGCCGTCGCACTCATAGGCGCGGCGGCCGGCTTCGTCGACGATCAAGCTCTCGGCCGGCAGTACCGCCTGCAGGCGGCGGGCGAGCTCGGCCGGATCGAAGGCGTATTGCGTATCGTCGGGATGGTAGAGAGCAGTTGCGCGCATGCTTGACCTGCTTCGCTGTCTGGCAGGAGCCGTCGGTTGCGGCTCTACCCGCACAAGCTTAGCGCGGTATCGGGAAAATAGCCGCCAGCTAAGGAATCTTACGCGCGAAGACGGTGGCCTTTGCAGGAGCGGCGTCCCCGTCGCGATCCTTGCTTGACTCTCCCGTGAAGGAGAGGCAATCGCGGCAGAGGCGCGGCTCCTACATCAAGACGCTTAGTTGCCATCCACCTGCCGGACTTCGACTAGCACGCCCAGCGTTGGGTGGTCCAGGTAATGCAGCTCGCCGGTGCGCAGGCGGCGAGACTGCTGGTGGACGTAGGTCGGAGTGACGATGTCGGTCATGGCTTCGTCGAAAGCCATGTCCGGCTCGTCGGGCGCAACCGTGGGCGGCTGGTAGCGCAGATCGACGGCGAGGTGCAGGTAGCGCTCCTTGTGGAAGCGCACCAGGCCGTGCAGCGGTGGCCGCTGAGCCTGCGACCACGGTTGCCACTCAGGAGGGATGGCGACTGACGCCGCGGCGCTCTCGCCCACGCCGGGCTGCCGCCAACCGATGTGCAGCAGCGGCTCGTAGCGCTCCGACTGCTCCAGGCTCTCATAGACACCACCGAGCTTGAGGTCGCCGGAGCGGAGCATCTCGTAAGGAACGCCCCCCGCGCCGGGCTGGCGCAGCGACACGACCTGCGAGGCTTCCGGCGGCGGCGGATCAACCGGGTGCAATTCGGCATTGGCACCGGTCGGCTCCGGTTGGCGGAACACGATGATCTCGATTTCGTACCAGTCGGCGGCCGACTGAGCGGATTCGCTGATGGCCGGGGGCAGGTTCTCGCCAAGGATGTCCAGCGCCGCCCACAGCTCGTCGCTCGCCTTCTGGATGTTCTCCAGGGCGGTGTGCG
>JAJUFY010000287.1 GCA_029263635.1 Ectothiorhodospiraceae bacterium
AGCTGGAGAAGCAGGGCTACACCCGCGTCCACTCGGCGACCAAGGCGCGGATCGAGGTCATCCAGGACCGGCTGCGGCTGGAGGCCGCCAACCGCGCGCGTCTCACCGAGGCGCTGGAACACGCGCTGCGGCTGGGCCGCGGCCGGGTGACCGTGTACCCGCTCGATGACGAGCGGCGGCCGGGCCAGCCCTGGAAATTCTCCGCCGCCCTGCACTGCGCCGACTGCGACATCGCCTACGCCGAGCCCAGCCAGTCGCTGTTCTCGTTCAACTCGCCGGTCGGCGCCTGCGAGACCTGCCGCGGCTTCGGCCGCACCATGGGCATCGACTACCGGCTGGTCATCCCCGACGAATCCCTGAGCCTGAAGGACGGCGCCATCCGCGCCTTCTCCGGCAAGGCCGGCGCCGAGTGCCAGCGCGACCTGCTGAAGTTCGCCAAGGCGAAGGGCGTGGCCGTCGACATCCCCTGGCGCGACCTGCCCGAGGAGCACCGCCGCTGGGTGATCGAAGGCGAAGGCAAGGGCTGGTACAGAGCCTGGTACGGCGTCGCCAAGTATTTCGAGTACCTGGAGAGCAAGAGCTACAAGATGCACGTACGGGTGCTGCTCTCCAAGTACCGCTCCTACGACACCTGCAAGGCCTGCGGCGGCGCCCGCCTGAAGCCCGACGCGCTGCTCTGGCGGGTCGGCAGCCGCGAAGACGCCGACGCCGTGCTGGCCGGCGGCAGCCGCTTCCGCCCGGTCGGCAGCAGGCTGCCCGACGAGGTGCAGCAGCGGCTGCCCGGGCTTTCCCTGCACGACGTCATGCTGCTGCCGCTGTCCCGCGTGGCCGAGTTCTTCGAGCGCGTGCAGCTGCCGGCGCCGCTGGACGAGGCGGCCGAGATCCTGCTCGAGGGCATGCGCGCGCGGCTGCGCTACCTGTGCCAGGTCGGCCTCGGCTATCTGACCCTGGACCGGCAGTCGCGCACCCTCTCCGGCGGCGAGGTGCAGCGCATCAACCTCACCACCGCGCTGGGCACCTCGCTGGTGAACACCCTGTTCGTGCTGGACGAGCCGTCGATCGGCCTGCACCCGCGCGACATGGACCGCATCAACCAGGTCATGCTGCGCCTGCGCGACGCCGGCAACACGCTGCTGGTGGTCGAGCATGACCCGCAGGTGATGCTGGCCGCCGACCGCATCCTCGACATCGGCCCCGGACCGGGCGAGCGCGGCGGCGAGATCGTCTTCTACGGCCGTCCCGAGGAGCTGCTCGCGGCCCAGGACTCGCTGACCGCCGACTACCTCACCGGCCGCCGCAGGGTCGCCCCCGAGCGCCCCGCCCGTCCGGCGCCCGAACAGTGGCTGGAAGTGCTCGAGGTGAGCGAGCACAACCTCAAGAACATCGACGTCCGCATCCCGCTCAACCGGCTGGTGTGCCTGACCGGCGTCTCCGGCTCCGGCAAGTCGACGCTGCTGCAGGACGTGCTCTACAACGCCCTGGCCCAGCGCAAGGGCCACACCGCCGAGCTCGCCGGTGCCCACCGCGCGCTGCGCGGCGACGAGCTGATCGACGACGTGGTGCTGGTCGACCAGAGCCCGATCGGCCGCACCACCCGCTCCAATCCGGCCAGCTACGTCGGCGCCTTCGACGCCATCCGCAAGGCCTTCGCCAAGGAGCCCGAGGCCGTCGAACGCGGCTACACCGCCGGCACCTTCAGCTTCAACGCCGGCAACGGCCGCTGCCCGACCTGCGGCGGCAACGGCTTCGAGCACGTCGAGATGCAGTTCCTCTCCGACGTCTACATCCGCTGCCCGGACTGCGACGGCAGCCGCTACCGGCCGGAAGTGCTGGAGGTGAAGCTGGCGCCCTCGGCCGGGCTGGACGTCGATCCCAAGTCCATTGCCGAGGTACTGGCGATGACGGTGAACGAGGCCTGCGAGTTCTTCCGCGACTACCGCGACGTGCTCCGCAGCCTGGAGCCGCTGCAGGCGGTGGGCCTGGGCTACATGACCCTGGGCCAGCCGGTGCCGACGCTGTCCGGCGGCGAGGCGCAGCGGCTCAAGCTCGCCGGCCATCTCGCGGAGAGCGCCGGCAAGCGCAACCGGAAGAAGCTGCTGTTCCTGTTCGACGAGCCCACCACCGGCCTGCACTTCGAGGACGTACGCGTGCTGCTGACGGCCTTCCAGCGGTTGCTGGACGAAGGGCACTCGCTGCTGGTGATCGAGCACAACCTCGACGTGATCGCCGCCAGCGACTGGCTGATCGACCTGGGGCCGGAAGGCGGCGACGCCGGCGGCGAGCTGCTGTTCGCCGGCACGCCGACCGACATTGTGAAGTGCGAGCGCAGCCATACCGGCCGGGCGCTGCGGAGCTATCTGAATGCTGTAGGAGCGGCCTCTGGCCGCGAATCTTCCAACGCCCTCACTCCCAGCCTCTCTTCGGCTTGTGGTAGAGGGAAGGACAGGCATCGCGGCGAGGACGCCGCTCCTACAACGTGCTCCGCTGCCGAGATTCGGGATCCTGCCGCCCGCTACGTCGGCGACCAGGCCATCCAGATCCACCACGCCCGCGAGCACAACCTCAAGAACATCGACGTCCGCATCCCGCGCGAGAAGCTCACCGTCATCACCGGCCTGTCCGGCTCCGGCAAGAGCACCATCGCCTTCGACATCCTGTTCAACGAGGGCCAGCGCCGTTATCTCGAGTCGCTGAACGCCTACGCCCGCCAGTTCGTGCAGCCGGCGGCGCGGCCGGACGTCGACGCCATCCACGGCATCCCGCCCACCGTGGCCATCGAGCAGCGCACCAGCCGCGGCGGCCGCAAGAGCACGGTCGCCACCATGACCGAGCTGTACCACTTCCTGCGGCTGCTGTTCGTCAAGCTCGGCACCCAGTACTGCCCGGACTGCCAGGTGCCGATCGAGGCGCAGAGCCTGGACGCCATTCTCGCCCATATCAGCGCCGCCCACCGCGGCGAGCGGGTGCAGCTGTTCGCGCCGCTGATCGTCTCCCGCAAGGGCTACTACACCGATCTGGCGAAGTGGGCCGCCGGCAAGGGCTTTGCCGAGCTGCGGGTGGACGGCGAGCTGCTGCCGACCGCCAACTGGCCGCGGCTGGACCGCTATCAGGAACACGACATCGACCTGCCGGTAGGGGAACTCGTGGTCGATCCGAAGCAGGAGGAGCAGCTGCGCGCCCTGCTGCGCCGCGCGCTCGACTACGGCAAGGGCGTGCTGAAGCTGGCCGCCGGCGGCGACG
>JAJUFY010000247.1 GCA_029263635.1 Ectothiorhodospiraceae bacterium
AGTAAAGCCCATGAACGCCGTTGCCAACACCCACCTCAAGACCGTCGGCTATCTCCTCTGGCTGTTCGGTTTCACCGGCGCTCATCGGTTCTACTACGGCAGGCCGGTGACCGGCACGATCTGGTTCTTCACCTTCGGCCTGTTCTTCATCGGCTGGATCATCGATCTGTTCCTGATCCCCGGCATGGACCGGGAGGCCGACCTGCGCTATCAGGCCGGGCCGACGGACTACACGGTGGGCTGGGTGCTGCTGACCTTTCTCGGCATCTTCGGCGTCCACCGGATGTACATGGGCAAGTGGATCACCGGAATCCTCTATCTGCTGACGGCCGGCCTGCTCGGGCTCGGTGTCCTCTACGATTTCTGGACCCTGAACGACCAGATTACGGTGGCCAACCGCAGGGCAATAGCCGCCTAGCCGCTACTGCCTCATCCGTTTGGATTGCCTGCGGAATCGGAGACTCGGGGCGGGGCCGGATGGCCGACCGGCTGCCCGGTGTCGGGCATTGACCAGCCAGGCGGATCGCTCGCCGGGAAGCTCTCCCAGGAGGCCTGATCGACCTCGTCCCAGCTGGGATCGTAGCTCGGCCGCCGCTCCGGCGGGCGGTTCTGAGAGTGTTCGCGTTTGCTGGCCATCGCCGTTCCTCCTTGCGCAATCGTCAATATTGGGCGAGGCAGGCGGCAGACAAGGGGCGGGATGCTGTCCCTGATGCCTCTGCCGTCGTCGGAGCGAGCCGCCCGGCAGCCCCTTGAGGCAGGGCAGAGCCTTGCCTGCGCTGCCGGTGCGGCCCCTGGCCGGCTGTTGGCTGCGCTCCGCCGCTTCCGGTGTCGGGCGCTCACGGCGGCCCGGGTGATGTTGCAGTGCAAATTGACTTCCTGGCGACAGGGCGCACATTGAGAACGACAACTTGAGCAAGCGCGTCACGCCGGCGGCCGACCCAGCAGGCCCGTCCGCCGGCCACCGCCCGGCCCGCATCCAGCCGATGCACGCCGGCGCCGGTCGCTCCGCCGTCCGCGGAGGGTGACGTTCGATAACCAGGACAGGGAGATCCCCTCATGGTTCTTGCAAGCGTCGGCCTGGACGACAAATACACGCTGGAGCAGGGCCGCATTTACCTGAGCGGCATTCAGGCGCTGGTCCGGCTTCCCATCATGCAGCGCGCCCTCGACAGGCGGGCCGGGCTCAACACCGCCGGCTTCATTTCCGGTTACCGCGGCTCCCCCCTGGGCGGCCTCGATCAGGCACTGTGGGATGCCCAGCCGTTTCTCGGGCGGGCACACGTGCGCTTCCAGCCCGGGCTCAACGAGGACCTGGCCGCCACCGCCGTCTGGGGCAGCCAGCAGGTCGGCCTCTGGCCCGGCGCCAAATACGACGGCGTGTTCGGGCTGTGGTACGGCAAAGCCCCCGGCGTGGACCGCTCCGGCGACGTCTTCAAGCACGCCAACGCTGCCGGCACCGCGCGCTACGGCGGCGTGCTGGCAGTCGCGGGCGACGATCACCTCTGCAAGTCCTCGACCCTGCCGTCGCAGTCCGAATACGCCTTCATGGATGCGCAGATGCCGGTGCTCAATCCGGCCGGCATCCAGGACGTGCTCGACCTGGGACTGTATGGCTGGGCGCTGTCGCGCTACAGCGGCTGCTGGGTGGGCTTCAAGATCGTGTCCGACACGGCCGATTCCTCGGCCTCGGTGCTGGCCGACCCCGAGCGAGTGCAGATCCGGCTGCCGGAGGATTTCGAGCTGCCGCCGGACGGCCTCAACATCCGCTGGCCGGACAAGCCGCTGGCGCAGGAAGAGCGGCTGCACCGCTACAAGCTCAGCGCCGCGCTCGCCTTCGTCCGAGCCAACCGGCTCGACCGATTGGTGCTCGACAGCCCCAGCCCGCGGCTGGGCATCGTCACCACCGGCAAGTCCTATCTGGACGTGCGGCAGGCGCTGGAGGATCTCGGCATCGACGAGCGCGAGGCGGCGCGCATCGGCCTGCGGCTGTACAAGGTGGCGATGAGCTGGCCGCTGGAGCCCGAGGGCATCCGCCGCTTCGCCGAGGGCCTGGAAGAGATCCTGGTGGTGGAGGAGAAGCGCGGGCTGATCGAGAGCCAGCTCAAGGAGCAGCTCTACGGCTGGCGCAGCGACGTACGTCCGCGGGTGCTGGGCAAGCGTGACGAGCTCGGCGAGTGGCTGCTGCCGTCGGCCGGCGAGCTGACGCCGGCCGGCATCGCCCGCGTCATTGCCGATCGCATCGGCCGCTTCTACACCAGCACCGCGATCCGCCGCCGGCTGCAGTTCCTGGAGCAGAAGGAGAACGCCCTGGCGGCAACGCCGGTGCTGAGCGAGCGCGTTCCGCACTTCTGCTCCGGCTGCCCGCACAACACCTCGACCCGGGTGCCAGAGGGCAGCCGGGCAGCAGCCGGCATCGGCTGCCATTACATGGCGACCTGGATGGACCGGCGCACCGAGACCTTCACCCACATGGGCGGCGAGGGCGTGCCCTGGATCGGCCAGGCGCCGTTCACCGAGACCCGTCACATCTTCGCCAACCTCGGCGACGGCACCTATTTCCATTCGGGGCTGCTCGCCATCCGTGCCGCCGTCGCAGCCGGCGCCAACATCACCTACAAAATCCTCTACAACGATGCGGTCGCCATGACCGGCGGCCAGCCGCTGGACGGCAAGCTGAGCGTGCCGCAGCTGGCCCGGCAGCTGGCAGCCGAGAACGTGGCGCGGATCGCGGTGGTCAGCGACGAGCCGGACAAATACCCCGACGGCGTGTTCCCGGCCGGTGTCACCGTGCACCACCGGCGCGAGCTGGATGCGGTGCAGCGCGAGCTGCGCGAGGTGGCCGGTGTCAGCGCGCTCATCTACGACCAGACCTGCGCCGCCGAGAAGCGGCGCCGGCGCAAGCGCGGGCTGCTGGCCGATCCGCCCAAGCGCGCCTTCATCAACACCCGCGTCTGCGAGGGCTGTGGCGACTGCAACGTCAAATCCAACTGCCTGTCGGTGGTGCCGGTGGAAACCGAGTTCGGCCGCAAGCGCGCCATCGATCAGAGCCAGTGCAACAAGGACTTCAGCTGCGTCGACGGCTTCTGCCCGAGTTTCGTGACGGTCCACGGCGGCGAGCTGCGCAAACCAGCGGCAATAGCGGGCAACGTCTCGCTGCCGCCGTTGCCGGAGCCGGCGCGGCCGGCACTGGAGGCTCCCTACGGCATCGTCATTGCCGGGGTGGGCGGCACGGGCGTGGTCACCATCGGCGCGCTGCTCGGAATGGCGGCGCACCTGGAGGGACGCGGCGTGGCGGTGCTGGACATGACGGGACTGGCGCAAAAATACGGCGCCGTCACCAGCCATGTGCGCATTGCCGCCAGGCCGGAAGCGCTCAACGGCCCGCGTATCCCGGCCGGGCAGGCCGATCTGCTGCTGGGCTGCGATCTGGTGGTGGCGGCAGGCCGCGATACCCTTGCCAAGCTCGACCCGGCGCGCTCGTCTGCCGTCGTCAACATCCACCGCGTCATGCCCTCGGGCTTTGCCAGGGATCCGGACCTGCCGTTCCCGGCCGAAGGGATGGCGGCACAGATCCGCCAGGCGGTGGTCGCGGACGGCGCTCACTTCCTCGACGCCACCCGGCTCGCCGAGCGGCTGCTGGGCGATGCCATCATGGCGAATCTGTTCATGGTCGGCTTTGCCTATCAGAAGGGGCTGATCCCGATTTCGTCAGCGGCCATCCTGCGCGCCATCGAGCTAAACGGCACGGCAGTGGAGCGCAACCGGCAGGCCTTCCTGTGGGGACGGCACGCGGCACGCGATCCGGCGGCGGTG
>JAJUFY010000127.1 GCA_029263635.1 Ectothiorhodospiraceae bacterium
GAGAACGCGCACATCCTGCGGCCGGGCTACGCCATCGAGTACGACTACTTCGACCCGCGCTCGCTGCGCCCGAGCTTCGAGACGCAGCAGATCCGCGGGCTGTTCTTCGCCGGCCAGATCAACGGCACGACCGGCTACGAGGAAGCGGCGGCGCAGGGACTGGTGGCCGGCATCAATGCCGCGCTGGCGGTGCAGGAGCGCGAGCCTTGGTGGCCGCGCCGCGACCAGGCCTATATCGGCGTGCTGATCGACGACCTGATAACCCGTGGCTTGAGCGAACCGTACCGGATGTTCACCAGCCGAGCCGAGTATCGGCTGCTGCTGCGCGAGGATAATGCTGACCTGCGGCTCACCGAGATCGGCCGCCGGCTCGGCGTGGTCGATGACGAGCGCTGGGCGGCCTTCGAAGCCAAGCGGGAAGCCATCGAACGCGAGCAGGCACGGCTGCGGGATACCTGGCTGCGGCCGGGCCAGTTCTCGGATGCCGAGGCGCAGGCCGTGCTTGGCGCCCCGCTCAAGCGCGAGCAGCGCCTGCTGGATCTGCTGCGCCGGCCCGAGGTCGACTACTCCACGCTGATGACGTTGCCGGGCGCCGGTCCGGCGGTGGCCGACCCCAAGGTCGCGGAGCAGGTGGAGATCCAGGCCAAATACGCCGGCTATCTGGAACGCCAGCTGGACGAGGTCGCCCGTAACCAGCGTTACGAGGCCGTGCCGGTACCTGCTGATCTGGATTTCGACCAGGTCGGCGGACTCTCGACCGAGATCCGCCAGGTCTTCAAGCGCCAGCGTCCCGAGACGGTTGGACAGGCGTCTCGCATTCCGGGGGTGACGCCTGCGGCAGTATCGCTGCTGCTGGTGCACCTGAAGAAGCATGGTCTGCTGCAGCGGAGCGCATGAAGAGGCGGGCGGGACGATGACGGCATCGCTGCGGCCGGCCCTGGAGGCCGGGCTCGCTGCACTGGAGATCTCCACGCCGAGCCTGACCGACCGGCTGCTGGCGTACCTGGCGCTGCTCCACAAGTGGAACCGCGCTTTCAACCTGTCGGCGATCCGCGATCCGCAGGAGATGGTCACCCGTCACCTGCTGGACAGCCTGGCAATCCTGCCCTGGCTGCCGGCCGGCCGCCTGCTGGACGTGGGCAGTGGCGCCGGCCTGCCCGGGCTGCCGCTGGCGCTGGCGCGACCCGAGCTCGAGGTGGTACTGCTCGACAGCAACGGCAAGAAGACCCGTTTCCTGCGCCAGGTGCGGCAGGAGCTCGAGATCGCCAATGTCGAGGTTGTGGACGCCCGGGTCGAAGCCTACCTGCCGCCCGCGCCGTTCGATGCCATCACCTCGCGTGCCTTCGCCAGCCTGTCGCAGTTCGTCACGCTGACGCGGCCGCTGCTGGCTCCGGGCGGGCGGTGGCTGGCCATGAAAGGGCGGCTTGATGAAAATGAGCTGGCGGAAACCGGCGGCACTGGGGTTAAGCTGCAGGTCCACCGTCTGACCGTACCGGGGCTGGACGCCGACCGGCATCTTATTGAAATGTGTCTCGATTGACGGACCATCGGGAGCCGGCCGCTTGCAGGGCCGCAACGAGAGCGGGGTTACCCGCCAGGACGAACCGCATGACCAAGATCATCGCCGTGACCAACCAGAAGGGCGGGGTCGGCAAGACCACCACCTGTATCAATCTGGCGGCAGCTCTGGTGGCGCTGCGCAAGCGGGTGCTGCTGGTCGACCTCGACCCTCAGGGCAATGCCACGGTCGGCTCGGGCGTGCACAAGGAAGATTTCAGGCTGTCCGGTTATGACGTGCTGATGGATCGGGCCGGCTGCGACGACGCCATCGTGCCGGTCGAATCGGCCGGCTACCATATCATCCCGGCGGATGGCGACCTGACCGCCGCCGAGGTGGAACTCCTGGAGGAGCGCGGCCGCGAGCAGCGACTGCGGCAGCAGCTTGGGCGCATCAGGCAGGATTTCGACTACATCCTGATCGACTGCCCGCCGTCGCTGAACATACTCACCGTCAATGCCCTGGTTGCCGCCACCGGCGTGCTGATCCCGATCCAGTGCGAGTACTACGCGCTGGAGGGTCTGAGCGCGCTGCTGAACACCATCCGCCGCATTCAGCAGACCGTCAACAAGGGGCTGCAGATCGAGGGCTTGCTGCGGACCATGTACGACCCCCGCAACAATCTTGCCAACCAGGTCGGGGCGCAGCTGGTGCAGCACTTTGACGACAAGGTGTACCGCACCATGATTCCTCGCAACGTCCGGCTAGCCGAAGCGCCCAGCCACGGCCTGCCGGCCCTGCAGTACGACCGCACCTCGCGCGGCGCCATCGCCTACATGGCGCTGGCCAGCGAGATCCTGCAGCGCGATCTGAAGGCGGCCAAGGCAGCGCGGGCAGCGCAGGAGAGTTAGACGCATGGCAGCAAAACGCAGAGGGCTTGGGCGTGGTCTGGACGCCCTGCTGGGCACCAATGACGGCGAGAGCGTGGTCGATGAAGGCGAGCTGCGCACCCTGCCCGTGGAATTCCTGCAGCGCGGCCGCTATCAGCCGCGCACCGAGTTCGATCCGGCCGCCTTGCAGGAGCTGGCCGACTCCATCAAGGCGCAGGGCGTGGTGCAGCCCATCGTTGCCAGGCCGATCGGCGAGAACCGCTATGAGATCGTTGCCGGCGAGCGCCGCTGGCGGGCCGCCCAGCTCGCCGGGCTGGCCGAGATTCCGGCGCTGGTGCGAGAAATCCCCGACGAGGCTGCCGTTGCGGTCGCCCTGATCGAGAACATCCAGCGCGAGAACCTGAATCCGCTGGAAGAGGCGAGCGCGCTCAAGCGACTGACCGATGAATTCGGCCTCACCCATCAGGAGGCCGCCAATGCCGTCGGCCGTTCCCGGGCCAGCGTCACCAACCTGCTGCGCCTGCTGGACCTGCACCCGGAAGTGCGGGGTGCGATCAGCCGTGGCGAGCTGGAAATGGGCCATGCGCGTGCCCTCGCCGGCCTGCCGGAGGCGAAGCAGCCGGCGGCGGCCGCGACCGTGGTTGCGCGCGGCATGTCGGTACGGGAAACCGAAGCGCTGGTGAAGCGGCTGCTGCAGGATGCACCGGCAAAGGCGCCGGCCCGGGAAGACCCGGACATCCGGCGGTTGCAGGAAGAGCTCTCGGAACGGCTGGGCGCGGCGGTCCGCATCCAGCACGGCATCCGCGGCAGCGGCAAGCTGGTGATCCAGTACGCCAGCCTCGACGAACTCGACGGCATCCTCGAGCGGATGCGCTGATTTGTGCGCCAAGTCGCTGATAAGCGCTTGCGTCACCCGCAAACGTTGCGCTTAAGAACCGTTCTTTCTATACTCGCGGCCGCTTCATGGAGAGGGTGGGTTGCCAGGGGGTGGTTCGTGCCCTTCGACGTAGTCCGGCGGCTCGTCCTTCTGCAACTGGCGATAAGCATTTGCGGTGGAGCCGTCTGGTTTCTGCTGCGGGGAACAGACTGGGCCGTGGCGGCGGCAGCCGGCGGCTGCATCAGCATGTTCCTGACGTTGTTCGTCGCGGTGCGCTTGTTCCTCAGGACCAGGAATGCACCGCCGCAGGTAGTGACGCGCGTGCTCTACCGGACGGAGGCACTGAAGTTTTTCCTGGCGATCGTGCTGCTGAGCGCAGCGGTCCGCCACTTCGGGGAAACCGCCGCCGCGATGGTGACGACTTTTGCCGCGACGCTGGCCGCCTACTGGTTCGCGCTGCTCTGGTCGCATCGGTAAACACTAGAGTGCTTGGGGTTTGGATATGGCAAGTGGGGCGCAGAGTCCGAGTGAAATCGTCCAACATCACCTGCAGCACCTTACGGTGTCGTTCGGCGACGGTGGTTTCTGGACCCTTAATATCGACACCCTGATCTTTTCCTGGATCACCGGTCTCATCTTCATCGGCATCTTCTATGCCGCCGCCCGCAAAGCCACTTCAGGCGTGCCGGGCAATCTGCAGAACTTCGTAGAAATCCTCGTCGAATTCGCCGACCGTTCGGTGGCCGATGCCTTCTCCGGCAAGCGCGACTTCATGGGCCCGCTGGCGCTCACCATCTTCGTCTGGGTGCTGGTCTGGAACCTGCTCGACCTGCTGCCGGTCGACTGGATGCCGAGCCTTGCCGCCGCGATGGGCATCGAATACCTGCGCATCGTGCCGTCGGCCGACATGAACGCCACCTTCGGCCTGTCGCTGAGCGTGCTGCTGCTGATCGTCTTCTACGGCATCAAGGGCAAGGGCGCAGGCGGTTACGGGCGTGAATGGCTGACCCATCCGTTCGGCAGCCACTGGGCACTGATTCCTGCCAACGTGCTGATGAATCTGGTGGAGCTGATCGCCAAGCCGGTCTCGCTCGGCATGCGACTGTTCGGCAACCTCTATGCGGCCGAGATCATCTTCATCCTCATCGCGCTGCTGCCCTGGTGGATCCAGTGGATTCCGGGCACGGCCTGGGCGATTTTCCACATTCTCGTGATTCCGCTGCAGGCGTTCCTGTTCATGACGCTGACCATCGTCTACATCAGCCTGGCGTACGAATCGCACTAAACGGTTTTCTTTCGTCCAACGCAACTTGTCTTTAGGAGGCATCATGGAGTTCATCGCTCAGATTCAGGCCAGCACCGCCATCGCCATCGGCCTGATCTTCGCGGCTGCTGCTCTCGGCACCGGTCTCGGCTTCGCCCTGCTCGGCGGCAAGTTCCTCGAGTCCGCTGCCCGCCAGCCGGAAATGGCCGGTACCCTGCAGGTTCGTCTGTTCATCATCGCTGGTCTGCTCGACGCGCTGTCCATCATCGGTGTCGCCTTCGCCGCCCTGCTGATGTTCGCCAACCCGCTGCTGGGTGCGCTGCAGTAAGTCAGACCCGATTCACGTACCACGAGGGGAGTCTCTAGCGTGGGAATCAACCTCACCCTAATCGGACAGGGCATCACGTTCTTCGTGTTCATCCTGTTCACGATGAAGTTCGTCTGGCCGCACGTCAGCAAGGCCATGGCCGAACGTCAGCGCAAGATCGCGGAGGGGCTGTCCGCCGCCGAGCGTGGGTCCCACGAGCTGGAGCTGGCGAAGAAGGCGGCCCTCGAGGAGCTGCGCAAGGCTCGTCAGCAGGCGGCCGAGATTGTCGAGCAAGCCAATCGGACCAGCGCCGAGCTGATCGAGAAGGCGCGTGCCGAAGCCCGCGAAGCGGCGGAGCGCGAGCACGCCGCCGGCAAGGCGCAGCTCGAACAGGAGATCGGTCAGGCTCGAGCCAACCTGCGCAAGGAAGTGGTCGCGCTGGCGCTGGCAGGCGCCAGCAAGATCCTCGAGCGTGAGGTGGACGCCAAGGCTCATCAGCAGATGCTGGATAAGCTGGCGGCGCAACTCTAAGACGACAGGCGGATGTTAGATGGCGGAGCGTAGCACTATCGCGCGGCCCTACGCGCAGGCGATCTTCCAGCTCGCTCAGAGGGACGGCGGCTTTGCCCGCTGGACCGAGATGCTGGAGCTGCTTGCAATGGTGACCCGGGATCCAAACCTGGCGCCGTTGCTCGGCAGTCCGCGGATCAGCCGGGACGATCTGGCCGGGCTGCTGATCGAGATCGGCGGCGACCGGCTCGACCAGGCCGGACAGAATCTCGTACGGCTGCTGGCGGAGCAGCGCCGGCTGGAGTTGCTGCCCGAGATCAAGGCGCAGTTTGCCAAGCTGCGGGCCGATGCCGAAGGCACGCTGGCCGCTCGTCTCATCACTGCACAGCCGGTGGATGCCGCCGCCTGCGACCGGATCGCAGCGGCGCTCTCGAAGCGTCTCAACCGGAAGGTCACCCTCACCACCGAGACCGACCCCAGCCTGCTGGGCGGTGCTGTTGTGCGGGCAGGGGATATGGTCATTGACGGTTCGGTACGCGGGCGCCTGGAGCGCATGGCCGCAGACCTGAGCCGCTAAGAGGACGAACTAATGCAGCTCAATCCTTCCGAAATCAGCGAGATCATCCGGCAGCGCATCGAAAAGTTCGAAGGCGTAGCCGAGGCGCGGTCTGAAGGTACCGTAATTTCCGTGACGGACGGCATCGTCCGTATCCACGGCCTGCAGGACGCGATGTCCTACGAAATGCTCGAGTTCCCGGGCAACACCTTCGGCCTGGCGCTCAACCTC
Source organism: Ectothiorhodospiraceae bacterium (assembly GCA_029263635.1). GTDB lineage: Bacteria > Pseudomonadota > Gammaproteobacteria > Nitrococcales > AK92 > JAAYIK01. Next base: position 6,134 of record JAJUFY010000127.1, read on the forward strand.
GAGCGCGACTCCGTCGGTGCCGTGGTGCTGGGCGACTACCTGCACCTGAAGGAAGGCGATACCGTCAAGTGCACCGGGCGCGTGCTGGAAGTGCCGGTCGGCGAGGCCCTGCTGGGCCGTGTGGTCGATCCGCTGGGCAATCCCATCGATGGCAAGGGGCCGATCAACGCGACCGCGACCTCGCCGATCGAGAAGGTGGCGCCGGGTGTCATCGCGCGTCAGTCGGTGGATCAGCCGGTGCAGACCGGTCTCAAGGCCATCGACTCCATGGTGCCGGTTGGTCGCGGTCAGCGCGAGCTGATCATCGGCGACCGCCAGACCGGCAAGACCGCCGTGGCGATCGATACCATCATCAACCAGAAGGGCACCGGCATTAAGTGCATCTACGTGGCGGTGGGCCAAAAAGCCTCCTCCATTGCCAACGTGGTGCGCAAGCTGGAAGAGCATGGCGCGCTCGAGCATACCA
>JAJUFY010000123.1 GCA_029263635.1 Ectothiorhodospiraceae bacterium
AGGGCGGTGCGTTATACACAAGCCATGCCGGCAGCGGAGGCCTCCGAGGCCTGCCGGTGGAGCTGGAGCGCTCCCAACACTAACGACAAAGGAAGGTCATGGCTGGCGATTCCACGCTGATTCTGCTGTGGTCCGAGTCCGTCCTGGTCTCGCTGACGGTCTGGACGCTGATTTCCATTCTCGTGCTCTATCTCGCCCGCAGTCCGGCGCAGGCGCTGCTCGACAGCGGCTGCCAGGCGCTGGCGGACGTGCTGCGCCATGCCGCAGCCCTGCTGCTGGCCTATGCCCGCCGCGCCGCGGCCCGCAACCGCGAGGTCCTGCGGGCGCTGGCCGCGGCGGCCCTCGCCCGCCGCATCGAGCGCCAGTTCCGTTGCCTGGCCCGGCGCATCGACCAGGACCTGAGCGGCTTTCCGGCACTGCACCAGCTGCTGCAGGAGCAGATCCGCCGGGTCGACAGCGACTACCGCCACACCGGCGAGCATCCGCCAGCACCGCCGGCCTGGCTGGCGGCGGTGGAAGCCGTCGTCCGCCTGGAAGCGCATGCCGACCCAGCCATCGCCCGCATCCTGCAGGACATGCAGGCCACCCTCGAGGCCGCCTGCCACGACGGCCTGCAGGAGTACCGGGTCGCCAGCCAGCGCCGGTTGCGCGTGCTGCAGCGGCTGCAGCCCTACCTGCGGCGCCTCGACGACCTGCTCGACCAGCTGCAGCGGCAACTGGAGCAGATCGCCACCCAGACCCGGGCGCTGGACCGCGACCTGCAGGCCTATCAGGCCCTGCAGGCACGCCGCGAGCCACTGCGCAAGCTCGATTTCGAACTGCTCATCCGTGCCTGCGCCGGCTGGCTGCTGCTGGCGGCCGCCGGTCTTGCCGCCCTGCTCGACCATCATCTGATCGCCGCGCCCCTCAACGGCCTGCTGGAACTGCCGGGCAGCATCTGGCCGGCGGTCGCGCTGATGCTGATCGAGCTCGGACTGGGAGTATGGATCACCGAGGCGGTGGGCTGGTGCCGGCTGCTGGGCGTGCTGAGCCAGGCCAGCGACCGGCTGCGGCGGCGCCTGGCGGTGGTCGGGGTGATGCTGCTGGCTACGCTTGCGCTGCTGCAGGCCGGCCTGGCCTGGCAGACGGCTGTGCCGGCGGCGGAAACCGGCTGGACAGCGCCGGCCATGGCGGCGCTGCTGGCGGCGCTGCTGCCGTTCGTGCTGGCGCTGGCGGCGCTGCCGCTGGAGGCGGCTGCGACTTCCACACCGCTGCTCGTGAGCGGACTGCTGATCGCCCTGGCCCGCATCGCGGCCGCGGCGCTGCGCCTGGCTGCAACAGCCGTGACAGCGCTGCCGGCACCGCTCAAGCATCTCTACGATCTGTGGATTTTCCTGCCGCTCTGGGGCGAGCAGATCGCCCGCGGCAGACACCCGCAGGCCGGAACCGAGTTCCCTGCTTCCCGCGCCGACCGCAAGGGCTGAGCAGGGCCGACCGTCGGGGAAGCCTTACACCGCCAGCAGCGGCGCCAGGCCGCGCACGAGCTCGACAAAGCGATCGAAGCTGTTGGGCTTCACCACGTAGTCGGTGGCGCCGAGATCGGCGGCACGGGCACGGTCCTGGGGGTAGTCGGAGGTGGTGATGACGACGACCGGCACCCGGGACAGCTCCGGGTCCTGCCGGACCCTGGCCAGCACGTCGTGGCCTGAGCCATCGCCGAGGTTGAGATCCAGGAGGATCAGATCGGGCGCCGTCTGCAGCGCCTCCAGCTGCCGCAGAGCGTCCCGGTGGCTGGTGGCGGTCTGCAGGCCGACATCCAGCCCGCTTTCCTCGAATGCGATTCTCGTGAGTTCGATATCGCCCGGATTGTCTTCGATGAGCAGTACTTGGTACATGAATTGTCGGTAGGCCGCGCTGGTTTCAGCGGCGGCGATAGGTCATACCTCGATAGCGTGCGGTACGAACCCGGCCGCATGTTTCTGTCGCGGCGACGGCGCACACTAACACAAATTCGGAGTCGATTCAGAAGGCCTCGAGCCGTTCCCGCACCAGCAGGAGATCGCGCACCAGTCGCTGGTACTCGAACTCCCAGCCCTGCCTGTCGCGCAAGCGCAGCAGCGCCGACGGATGGGTGGTGACGAAGGTCGCGGCAGCCAGCGGCGAGGCGCTGAACAGCCCGCGGACGTCCTTCAGCCGGACCGGCCGGCCGAAGACCGCCGTCGCCGCGGTCACGCCGAGGCAGACCAGCACCCTGGGCCGCAGCAGTGCCAGCTCCGCTTCCAGCCAGGGCCGGCAGGCCCGGATCTCGTGGGCGGCGGGTTTCCTGTGCAGGCGCCGCTGGCCACGCGGCTCCCATTTGAAATGCTTGACGGCATTGGTGAGGTACAGCGCGCGCCGGTCGAGGCCGGCGTCCCGCAGCGCCCGATCCAGCAGCTGCCCAGCCGGGCCAACGAAAGGCCGGCCGGTCCCATCCTCCTGATCGCCCGGCTGCTCGCCGACCAGGACGGCGCGAGCGGTCGCCGGGCCTTCGCCGAATACGGCCTGCGTGGCGTTCCGATACAGCGCGCAGCCCCGACAGCCCTGGGCTGCCTCGCGCAGATGGGGAAGATCGATCTGCGACGGCAGGAAATCCGCCGCAGAGCCGGCCTCGGCCATGTTGCCCTCCTGCGCCGACCCCCGCTGCCCGACACCGGGAACGCCTCATGTGGGGCCGGCCGGGGGGCGGCTTCAAGGCCGATCAGCCCTCGAGAACGCGATCGACCACGTCGAGCAGGGCTTCCAGTTGAAACGGCTTGCGCAGAAACGCCTCGACCTGCAGGCCATCGAGCCGGTCCTCCGGCCGGATTGCGCTCATCATCACCACCGGCACCTGCAGGTTTTCCTCCCGCATCCGCTGCAGGACGCCGAAACCGTCGACCAGCGGCATCATCACGTCCAGCAGCAGCAGGTCCGGCAGTTCCGCGCGCAGCATCTCCAGACACTGCCTGCCGTTGGCGGCGGTCTCGACTTCATAGCCTTCCGCCTCGAGGACGGCACGTACGGCCAGCGCGATATCCAGTTCGTCATCGACGACCAGGATGCGCTTCATTGGCCATCCCCGGTTGCCGGGCACCGTTGCCGATCGCAGGACATGCACCTTAGAGAACGGACCGCGGCGGGCCGCAGGGTAGCGCTGCTGGAACTGCCGCCCTGCGGCTTCATCGTCAGAATCGTCATCAAATTTGGAGACGCTCGTGCAGGATGCTGCTGGTAGCCTATGAGCTCATGCCGGTCGATTGCAAAGCGATTCTGAAGCAGGACAACCGGTGCGGGAGCGCATGGTAGCGCGTGCGCTGGGCGCGCGCATCAAGGGAAGATCCTAGATCGTCGGTTCCGTGAAAACATAGGTGAAACCCTCGGCCGCCGCCCCCAAGTCAGCCAATAAGAACGGATCGGCTATAACATCACAACAATCGGTCATCCCCATTCGGGGGATGGCACCCATCAGCACATAGCACTGTCGTCATGCCAAATCGCCGCCGCACCATCCTGATCGTCGAAGACGACGCGCCGCTGCGCGAGATCCTGCAAGTCCTGCTGGAGGATTATCCCCACGATTTCCTGTTCGCCGAGAACGGCAGGCAGGCCCTGGAGCTGGACGCGGCGCATGCGCCCGACCTGGTGATGATCGACCTGGGCCTGCCCGATATGCACGGCTTCGAGCTCGGCCAGGAGCTGCGCCGCCGCCACCCGGCCGAGAGCCTGCGGCTGGTCGCCTTCACCGGCTTCGACAGCGCCGAGTACCGCGAGCAGGCGCGCCAGGCGGGCTTCAACGACTTCTACCTGAAGCCGATGGATCTCGAGGCCATGGAGCGGACCTTCGACAAGATCCTCACGACGCCGGCCTGAAGCGGCAGCAATCCATTCGAGAGTGCTAAACTATTTACGTTTGCAGCAACCCAGGTCGCGGATGGCCCGGCCACCGGCGGCCTGCGGTGCGGCATCGAGAGATGTAAGCGGAGCGGCGCATCTGCCCTGGCTCCGACCAAAACCAGGGCCAGACAACCATATGAACAACTGGATACTGCTGGTCGAGGACGACCCGGACATTCAGGCCTCTCTCCTCGATCTTCTGGACATGGAAGGCTACACCGTCCGCACCGCTTCCGACGGCCGCCAGGCGTTGGATCTGCTCGAATCCAGCCGCGACCTCCCCAGCCTGATCCTGCTGGACCTGCTGATGCGCGGCATGGGCGGCAAGGAATTCCGCGAGGAGCAGCTCCGCAACCCGCGGTTGATGTCGATCCCGGTCGTCATCATGTCGGCCGACGGCGGCCCGGACCTGCAGCTGGCCGACAGCGGCGTGGCCGGCTACCTGCGCAAGCCGGCCGACGTCGCCGACATCCTCGACGTAGTCGCCCGCCACCTGAAGCCCTCGTCCACGACCTGAACCGCCCGCAGCCGCAGCAAATGGCCGTTGCGCGCTACGGCCGGCGGCTCTTGGCCAGCCCGATCAGCCCCAGGCCGGTGATGAAGGCGAGCACCACGCCGATCCACTGCGGGCTGATGCCGAGCAGATAGGCACCATAGGCGAGCGAACCCGCGACCAGAGCGATGCCGAGCAAGTGCAGCAGCAGCGAGCTCATGCCGCCACGCCGTGCTGGCGCTGCGGGGAAAGCGTACGATCCGTCATCTGTTCCGACCCGTCCCTGCCATGGTTGCAGCCGCGGCCACGCCGCTTACAGCTCGATCGGCAATTCCCGCTCCGGCGGCGGCACGGCCAGGATCTTGTCGATGCGATAGCCGTCCATGTCGACCACTTCGAACACCCAGCCGCTCCAGGGCAGCCGCTCGCCCGCCTGCGGCAGGTGATCCAGCCGCGCCAGCAGCCAGCCGGCCAGGGTGTGGTAGCCCTCGTCGGCCCGCAGGTCGCGCAGGCCGAGCAGCTCGCTGGCTTCGTCGAGGGCGATGCCGCCGTCCAGCAGCCAGGAGCCGTCGGCGCGCCGGTAGGCGCGTCTTTCCGAGAAACCGCCATGCTCGGGCAAACCGCCGATGATGACCTTGAGAATGTCGGCGGTGGTGACGATGCCCATCAGGCTGCCGTATTCGTCCACCACCAGGGCGATGTGCACCGGCGAGCGCTTGAGCAGTTCGAGCACCTTGAGCGCGCTCATGGTCTCCGGCACTGCCTGCGCCTCCCGCAATGCCGCCTGCAAGTCCAGCGACTGCCCCTGCAGGCAGCGGTTGAACAGGTCCTTGGCCTGGATCACGCCGAGCACTTCGTCGATATCGCCGTCGCAGACCAGCAGCCGTGAGTAGCTGGTCTTGCGCAGCACCTCCCGCACTTTCTCCGGCGGGCTGTTGATGTCCACCCATTCGATGTCCGGCCGGGGGGTCATGATGCCGCTCACGGGCCGGTCCGCCAGCCGCATCACGCCGGCGATCATCTCCCGCTCCTCCGGCTCCACCACGCCGGCCTGGGCCGCCTCACGCAGCACCAGCCGGATCTCCTCGTCGCTGACCGTGCTGCGCGGCCGGCCGCGACCGCCGAACAGGCGCAGCACCAGATTGCTGGAGAAATCCAGCAGCGACACCAGCGGGCTCGCCACCCGCGCCAGCACCGTCATCACCGGCGCCGTCAGGCAGGCGATCTGCTCGGCATTGCGCAGCGCCAGCTGCTTGGGGACCAGCTCACCGACAATCAGCGACAGATAGGTGATGCCGCCGACCACGATGCCGAAGGCCAGCTCGCTCGCTGCCGTCGCCAGCGCCGGGAATGTGCCTGCCAGCCACCCCGCCAGCGGCCCGGCCAGGGCGGCGCCGCCGAAGGCGCCGGCCAGCACGCCGATCAGCGAGATGCCGATCTGTACCGCCGACAGGAAGCGCCCGGGCTCCGCCGCCAGCTGCAGGGCGGCGGCGGCTCCCCGCCGCCGCTGCTGGGCCAGGTCCTGCAGCCGCGCCCTGCGGGCGGAGACCACGGCCAGCTCCGACATGGCGAAGAAGCCGTTGAGCAGGATCAGGATCAGCACGATCAGCATGTTGAGCAGCATTTCAGGGGCGGCGCTCCTCGTGGCCGGGCAGAAGGTCGACTGCAGGCGCTATGCGCCGGCGGCAGCAGGCGAACGCATATCGTGTTGGACCGACGTGGCAGCGTGGCCGATCGCCGCCGCGGCGTCGCCGGCAGGCGGGCCGGCACCGGCTGCTAGCGCAGCGGCGCGCCGCCCATATCGGTACGGTCCTGCAGCAGGCGCAGCTGGCGGCGCAGGCTGTCCAGCTCGTCCAGTAGCTCCAGCGCAAGCGCCGCCCCCGCCAGGTTGACCCGCAGATCGTGCGTCAGCCGCAGCGCGGTCTGCGCACGCTGCAGCGCCGAGCCGGGGAAGCGCCAGTTGTCCGGCCCGCTGCCGATCGGCTCCAGCAGCCCTTCGTCCACCATGTCGATCAGCACCTCGACGCCGACGCCGCAATATTGGCAGAGTTCGCCGAGGCTGAAGTCGACGCTCTCATCCAGAACCACACCGCTGATGACCGTCGTCCGTTTGGCCATGTCCTCACACTCCCAGATCGGCGCGAGGATTCATCGGCAGCTCCCGCGCCATCCGCTCGTAGAAAGCCCGGGCCGCGTCGGTATGCGCGGCGGGGGTCACGATCTTGAGCACCGCGTACTGGTCGCCTGGCGGGTTGCCGGGCAGCCCCCGCCCCTTGAGCCGCAGCTTGCGGCCGGTTTGCGAACCGGGC
>JAJUFY010000058.1 GCA_029263635.1 Ectothiorhodospiraceae bacterium
GGCATCCTCGGCGCCGAGGCTGGCGGCTTCCCGCACCGCCCGCTCGGCCCAGTCGGCGTTGCGCCCGCGCAGCGCCGCCAGCGAGCGGATGTAGGCAACGGCATCGTTGAGCATTTTCCGTTCCATGGCGGTGGCCGGCTGCGCCGGCTGCGACTCCTGCTGCTCGCCTTCCTGCTCTGGGGGCCGTTCCTGCTCGGGCGCGCCGCCCGGCAGCCCGCCGAGCTGCACCGGCGTCGCGGCACCGAGATTGGTGCCCGGCGCCATGGCGGCGATATGCGAGGCGTAGAGGATGTAGGTCCCGGCGCTGGCGGCGCGGGCACCGCCAGGGGCGACGTAGGCGACGATCGGAACGTTGGAGCCGATGATGACCTGGATGATGTCGCGCATGGCGCTGTCGAGGCCGCCCGGGGTGTCGATGCGCAGCACGATCGCCTGCGCTTCCTGGGCCGCTGGGGTGCGCAGCGCGCGCCCGATATAGTCGCTGCTGGCGGGCCCGATCGGTCCGGTCAGTTCCAGCACCACCACAGGCGGCGCGGCCAGCGACGGGCCTGCCAGCAACAGCAGCGATAACAGCAGCCAGCGGATCCAAACCATGCCGGGCCTCCTCATGCGCCTAGTCTACAGCCTCCACGGCGCGCCCGGCACGCATCCGCGCAGACAAAAAACGGGGCCGCAGCCCCGTTTTGCCGATCATTCTGCCGGGATCAGCCGATCAGCCCCTGCAGGATCCGCTCCTTGACCTCGTCGACCGGCCCCAGGCCGTCGACCGCGATATAGCTCGGCGCATTGGCGTCGCCGCTGGCCGCCCAGGACGAATAGTAATCGACCAGCGGCCGGGTCTGCTGGTGGTAGACTTCCAGCCGCTTGCGCACCGTTTCTTCCTTGTCGTCGTCGCGCTGCACCAGCGGCTCGCCGGTGACATCGTCCTTGCCCTCGACCTTGGGGGGATTGTAGAGGACGTGGTAGACGCGGCCCGAACCGGGATGGGTGCGCCGGCCACTGATGCGGCGGACGATCTCTTCGTCGTCGACCTTCAGCTCCACCACCGCATCGATCTTGATCTGCGCTTCCTTGAGCGCATCGGCCTGGGCGATGGTGCGCGGAAAGCCGTCGAACAGGAATCCGTTGCGGCAGTCGTCCTGGGCGATGCGCTCTTTGACGAGACCGATGATGATGTCGTCCGAGACCAGTCCGCCGGTGTCCATCACTTTCTTGGCTTCCAGCCCTAGCGGCGTACCGGCCTTGACCGCTGCGCGAAGCATGTCGCCGGTCGATATCTGCGGCACGTTGAGCCGTTCGGCAATGTAAGCGGCCTGGGTTCCCTTGCCCGCCCCCGGCGGTCCTAGCAGGATGACTCGCATGATTTAACCTCTATGCAGTGGTAAAAATGCGCGCCGGCGTCCTAAGCGCCGGTCAGGCGCCCGCGCGCAAGCGCAGGCGCTCATGCTCATCTGTCCGGGGCACATGAGGCGCGCGCTGCCGAAAGCAAGTTCGGCGCGCAGCAGCCAGCCGGTGGCATACCGTCGGCTCGGCCGTGCATCCAAAGTGCCGGCGCTGAGGGTAGCACCGGGTCGACGCGGTCGCAATTGATACCGGCTCGCAGCGTTCCGAGAGCGGCTAGCGGGTCCGGAACTGGAACCTGCGCTCGGTGGTCACCGCGCCGTCCGCATCGAAACTGCGCTCCATGAAGGTCACTTCGCCGGCAGCGTCGATCAGCAAGGCGGTCGAGGCGCGGGTGCCGTAGTCGGGACTGACGATGAACATCGGCGACAGCAGCCGCTCCCAGTGGCGGTCGACGCCGGTGGCAGGCAGGTCGCGGTCGGGCGCCGGTGTCCGGTCGCCCAGCAATGTCAGCAGGGCCTCCGGCGTCGGCGGCGCTTCCGCCTCCAGGCAGCGCTGCAGCAGGGCCTTGCCGCGCAGCACCTTGGGCCACGGCGTCTCCAGCAAATGATTGCTCAGACCGTAGACGCCCGGGGCCAGTTCTTCCGGCTGCCGGCTGCGGTTGCTGTAGCTGAAGATGCCGTCGGTACTACCGAACAGCAGGTTGAAGCCGTTGTACTGCTCGCCTCTGGCGGCCAGCGCCTGCAGCCAGGCATGCCCGCCCTGCTCGGTCCGCAGCGCCTCGACCACCAGCTCGCCGCGCGAACGCGCGCCCGGCTGCGACGCGGATGGCTCGCGGTAGTTGGTGACCGACGCGAAGCGCCCCTGGCGGCTGACGCCGAACCAGGTGCCCCCGGCCTGCAGATCGCGTCCGGCCAGGATGTCGCCTTCCGGCCACCAGTCCGCCGGCGCAGCCGGGCGGCGGTGGAATTCATCCCGGTTGGCTGCCACGACCAGCGGAAAATCGGGATGGACACGGTAGGCAAAGAGCAGCAGGCACATGATGGATAAGACCTACGGTCGGCGGCCCATCAGCGCAACACCGTCAGGCCGCTCTGGGTCAACAGGTAGATACTGCCGTCATGCACCAGGGGTGCTGCGACGAAAGCGCCGCCGATACGCTGGCGCCGCTGCAGGCTGCCGTCGCGCAGCGCCAGCCAGTTCAGGTAGCCGGCATCGTCTCCCACCAGCAGATAATCGCCGACCACTGCCGGGCCGGTCAGCCGCAGGCCACGAAGCGCGTCCTGGCGCCAAACGGTGGCGCCGGTAAAGCGGTCGAAGGCCCACACGCGCTGGTCGGTATCGGTGGCATAGACCCGCTCGGAGTCGACGGCGAGGCCGGCGTAAACCGACAGCGGGCGCTCCCAGCGGGTACGGCCGCTGTTCGCATCGATCGCGACCAGCCGGCCGTTGTAGCTCGCGGCATAGACGTCGGCACGGTACAGCACCGGGTCGGCGTCGACATCGACCAGCCGCTCCAGATCCGAGCGCCCCCGCGGCGCCGCCACCACAGCGTCCCAGTATAGGCGGCCGCTGTCGGGCGCCAGCGCGACCAGCCGGCCGGTATCGAGCCCGACCAGCACCAGCTGCCCCGGTATCAGCAGCGGACTGCCGGTACCGCGCAGCGTCAGCGCAGGCATGCTCTGCTCATACAGCCAGCGCCGCTTGCCGGTCGCGGCATCGAGGCCGAACACCCGGCCGTCCCCGACCCGGACCACGACCAGTTCCGTCCCGACAGCCGGCTGGGCCAGCACCTCGCTGGTCAGTTCCGCCCGCCAGCGTTCCTGGCCGTCAGCGGCGTCCTGGGCGTTTACCTCGCCATGTCGGGTGCCGCCCACGACCAGACCCCCGGCCGCGCCGGGGCCGCCGCTGACCGGCTGCCGCAGCTGGCGTTCCCAGAGCGGCCTACCGTTGTCGGCCGAGTAGGCGTAGACACGGCCTTCCGGATTGGCGACGAACACCCGGCCGCCGGCGAGCGCCGGCCTCAGATCGAAACCGGCCGCAGCCGTCAGGCGGCCGATGGAGCGGCTCCAGGCCTGCCGGACGCCGACGTCGGCCTGGTACGCGTCCGGCCTGGGCGGCGGCGGCAATTCCTCGCGCGGGCCTCCGCCGTAGCTGCTACAGCCGACCAGGCCGAGTATGAGCAGCAGCGCGCCGAGGCAGCGACTCACGCCGTCGGTTCCTCAGCAGCGCCAAGGTCGTTCAGCTTCAGCTGGATGATGGCCCGTCGCTGCGGCATCAGATTCTGATCGGCCAGCGCGGCCCGATAGGCGCCGATCGCGGCGTCCGCCCGGCCGGCAGCACTGAGCAGGTCGCCGCGCGCCTCCTGGAAGTCGGCCGTGAGCGGGCCCGGCACCGGCTCCAGCTGCGCCAGCGCTTCATCGTACTTCTGCTGCGCCGCCAGCACCCGCGCCAGGCGGAGCCGGGCGATTGCCTGCACCGGCTTGCTGTCTGCCTTGGCGATCACCCAGCGAAGATGCTCGGCTGCCTGCTCGAGCTCGCCGGCGTTGACATGGTGCCGAGCCAGCAGGAGTGCCGTCAGCGGCGCGTAGGGGGTGTTGCCGTAATTCTCGAGGATGGCTTCGCCACGGGCGACCACCCCCTCGGTCGGCTGCGCCGCCAGGATCTGCTCATAGAAGGCGGTGTATTCGGCCGAGGCCGCCTCCGCCCGGTTCTGGCGGTAGGCGTTCCACTGCTGCCAGCCGACCAGGGCAACCACGGCGATGACCACGCCGGCGATCACCGACCTGCCGTTTTCCCGCCACCAGGCGCGCAGCGCCTCGACTTGTTCGTCGTCGGAATAGCTCATTGCCTTACTCCCCCGGAATCTCGTTGAGCGCCAGCAGCTCACGCAGCCGCGCCGGCAGATCCGCCTGCGCAACCGCCACCTGCTCGGCATCGCTGCGCAGATCCTTTACCACTACAGTGCCGGCTGCCGCCTCGTCTTCGGCGATCACCAGCGCCAGCCGCGCACCGCTGCGGTCGGCGCGTTTGAATTGGCTCTTGAAGCTGCCGCCGCCGCCGTTGACCAGCAGCCGCAACGACGGCAGCGCATCGCGCAGCCGCTCGGCCAGCGGCAGCCCGACGGCGATGGCCGGCCCGCCGACCAGCACCATATAGGCATGTGGCGCTGCGGCAACGGCCGGCTCCCGCTCTTCGAGCAGGGCGACCAGGCGCTCCAGCCCCATGGCGAAGCCGACCGCCGGCGTCGCCCGGCCGCCCAACTGCTCGACCAGCCCATCATAGCGGCCGCCGGCCAGCACGGTGCCCTGAGCGCCGAGCCGGTCGGTGATCCATTCGAACACGGTACGGCTGTAGTAATCGAGCCCGCGCACCAGACGCGGGTTGATGTCGTAGTCCAGGCCGGCGGCATCGAGCAGCCGGCGCAGTTCGTCGAAGTGGTCGCGCGATTCCTCGTCCAGATGATCCAGCAGGCGCGGCGCCCCCTCGATCAGGGCCTGCATGTCCGGGTTCTTGCTGTCGAGGATGCGCAGCGGATTGCCCTGCAGCCGCCGCCTGCTGTCCTCGTCGAGCGCATCGAAGTGCGCCTGGAAGTAGGTCACCAGGTGCTGCCGGTACGCGGCCCGGGCAGCGTTGCTGCCCAGCGAATTGAGCTGCAGGCGCACATCCTCCAGCCCAAGCCGGCGCAGGATGCGGGCGCTGAGCAGGATCACCTCGGCGTCGATGTCCGGACCGGCCATGCCGAACACTTCGACCCCGATCTGGTGGAACTGGCGGAAGCGTCCCTTCTGCGGCCGCTCGTAGCGGAACATCGGCCCGGCGTACCACAGCCGCGCCTGAGCGTTGTGCAGCAGGCCGTGCTCGAGGCAGGCCCGCACGCAGCCGGCCGTCCCCTCCGGCCGCAGGGTAATGCTCTCGCCGCTGCGGTCTTCGAAGGTGTACATCTCCTTCTCGACGATGTCGGTGACTTCACCGATGGAGCGGCGGAACAGCTCGGTACGCTCGACCACCGGCAGACGGATCTCGTCGTAGCCGTAGCCGTCCAGGGTTTCGCGCACGATGCGCTCGAGCCGCCGCCACAGCGGCGTGCGACTCGGCAGGATATCGGCGAAACCGCGAATGCTTTGCACGGAACCGGACACTTCGACCTCTTCTGAACGGAATTCGTGCTGCCTCAGCGCGTCAGCGGCACGGTCAGCCGCGCCACCCCGGAGCGCCGGGTATGGCGCTCCAGCGACACCGGCTCCCCGTCGTAGCGGACCTGCACGGCTTCGGCATTGCCGATCACCAGCCGGAAAGGAGCGCTGCCGTCGATCCGCACCGTCTGCGGACCCTGCACCAGGGCCGCTACCGGGCGCCGGCCGGCCGCGTCTTCGACCTCGATCCAGGACTCGCCGCTGACCTCCAGCACCAGCAGGCTGTCGGCAGCGGGTGGCGACAGCTCGACGGCCGCCGCTTCGACCGGGGCCTCGACCACCTCCACCGGCTCCGGCTCACTGGCGACGGTTTCCGGCTCCTCGGCGACGGGCTCCGGCTCGGCCGCGGCCGGCGTTTCCGCGGCGGCGCTCTCCGCCTCGGCCGTCTCCTGCTGCTCTGCCGGCTCGGGCTGCGACTCTTCCGCCGGTGCCGCCGCAGCCGGCTGGTCCCCGGGCGACGTGCGCATCAGATACGCCGTGTAGCCGGCGTAGCCGAGCAGCACGATGGCGACCAGCACAACCAGCCATTTCAGCCAGCCCAGCCCGCCCCGCGACTTCGGGGTCGAGGCGAGAGCGGCCGGGATGGCTTCCGCCACCGGCTCCGGCTGCTGCTGCTCGTAGGCGGCAAGTACATCGTATTCCTTGACGCCGACCAGCTTCGCATAGGCACGCAGATAGCCCTTGACGAAGGTCCGCGGCGGCAGTGCCTCGTAGCGGTCGGCCTCGAGCGCCTCGATGATGGCCACGCTGAGATTCAGCCCATCGGCGGCCTCTCGCACGCTCAGCCCCATCCGCTCGCGTGCCGCCTGCAGCTGCCGACCGGCGCTGATCTCCGTGTGTGCGGGGCTGTCTTGCGGCACGTCAACCATTCTGCTTCTCCGATTCGATCAGTTTTTGCGCTTGCGGGCTGTCCGGGAACCTGCCCTTGAGCAGCAGGCTGTAACTGCCCGCCGCGTCCAGGTCGCCGAGCGCCCGTTCGATCTGGATCCCCAGCCACAGGCTCTCCGGCGTCTGCGGCGCCACGGCCAAGTAGCGCTGGTAGAAACCGCGTGCGGACAGCGGCTCGCCGGCCCGGTAACGCAGCTCGGCCATCGGCAGCAGGGCCCTTGCGAACGACGGATTGGCCCGCAACGCCTGCAGCAGATAATCCTCGGCGGCCTGCTCCCGTCCGGCCCGCAGCATGCAGATGCCGGCATTGGTCAGCGGCACTTCCGGCGTGCGGTACAGCGGGTTGTCGGCCGCCCGCCGCAGATACTGCTCTGCCTCGTCGAGCCTGCCGCGCTCGCAGAGGAACTGGCCGTAGTTGTTGAGCAGCGAGGATTCCTGCGGCGCCAGCTCGACCGAGCGGCGGTAATGCCGGGCTGCATCGGCATGCTGCCCGAGCCGTTCGTAGAGCACGGCCAGCACGGAGTGCCCTTCGGCATAGCCGGGATCCTGCCTGACCGCCTTGGTCAGCCGGTCCAGCGCCTGCTCGTACTGCCCCTGCCGCAGGTAGGCAGCGCCGAGCCGGGTATTCGCCCGCGCCGCTTTCTGCTCCGCCGTCTGCTCGGCGCTCGGCACGGTCGCGCAGCCGGCGAGCGCCAGCGACAAGCCCAACAGCAGGAAGCCCGTCCGCATCGGTTCAGACCCGTGCGGCCGACGGCGGTTGCTGCTGCTCGCGCCGGAAACGCCGCTTGGTGCGGTCCTGTACCCTGCCGACCAGCTGGCCGCAGGCGCCATCGATGTCCTCACCGCGGGTCTTGCGGGTGGTCGCGACGTAGCCGGCTTCCTGCAGGATGCGGGCGAAGCGCTGGATGCGTTCAGGCGTCGAGCGTCGGTAGCGCGACCCCGGGAAGGGATTGAACGGGATCAGGTTGATCTTGGACGGGATCCCGGCCAGCAGCTTGGCGAGCTGACGGGCGTGCTCGTCGTGATCATTGACCCCGTCCAGCATCACGTACTCCCAGGTGATGCTGCGGTGTGGCTTGTCGGCAATGTAGTTCCGGCAGGCCGGCAGCAGCTCGGCAATCGGGTCCTTCTTGTTGAGCGGCACCAGCTCGTTGCGCAGCTCGTCGACCGGCGCGTGCAGCGACACCGCGAGGCTGACATCGGTCGCCTCCGCCAGCCGGTACAGGGCCGGTACCACCCCGCTGGTGGAAATCGTCACCCGCCGCTTGGACAAGCCGTAGGCGTCGTCGTCGGTCATCAGGCTGGCGGCAGCCACGACGTTATTGAAGTTCAGCAGCGGCTCGCCCATGCCCATGAACACCACGTTGGTCACGCTCAGCCCCTCCTCGGCCAGGACCGCCGTGGCGAAGCGCAGCTGGCCGATGATCTCGGCCACCGACAGGTTGCGGTTGAAACCCTGGGTCGCGGTCGAGCAGAAGCTGCATTCCAGCGCGCAGCCGACCTGGGAGGAAACGCACAGAGTGCCGCGGTTGGGCTCGGGAATGAAAACGGTCTCGATGGCATTGCCGCCGTCCAGCGACAGCAGCCATTTGCGGGTGCCGTCGGTGGACTGCTGGTCGAATACCGCCCGTGGCAGCCGGATCTCGCAGATTTCGCTCAGCTTGGCGCGCAGCGCCTTGCTGAGGTCGGTCATGGCGTCGAAATCCGCCACCCGGCGCTGATGGATCCATTTGATGAGCTGAGTTGCGCGAAAGGGCTTCTCGCCGAGTTCGGCGAAGAAGCCCTCCATCGCCCTGCGGTCGAGGTCGAGCAGGTTCAGCTTGGCCGGCGCCGCCGGCGCCGATGAATTAACCCCGGGGGCAGAGCTCATTGTCTTTGAAGAAATACGCGATTTCCTGCTTGGCGGTGTCAGGGCCATCGGACCCGTGGACGGCATTGGCGTCGATGCTCTCGGCATAGTCGTGGCGCAGGGTGCCGGCGGCGGCTTCCTTCGGATTGGTGGCGCCCATGATCTCACGGTTCTTGCGGATGGCATCCTCGCCTTCCAGCACCTGGATCATCACCGGACCGGAGATCATGAACTCGACCAGGTCCTTGAAGAACGGCCGTTCCTTGTGCACGGCGTAGAACCCCTCGGCATCCTCGCGCGACAGCTGCACCATCTTGGCGGCGATGATCTTCAGGCCGGCACGCTCGAAGCGGGTGTAGATTTCGCCGATCACATTCTTCGCGACTGCGTCCGGCTTGATGATGGAGAGGGTACGTTCTACCGCCATGTGCAAACTCCTCGATTGGGGCCTAAGCGCGTAAAGCCCGCGGATGCGGGCTCTCGTGGACGCGGCGTAGTGTAACCGCGCCCCGGACGGCCGGCAATTTGCAGATCAGACCGCGAAGCTCTCGCCGCAGCCGCAGGTAGCCTTGGCGTTCGGATTGCGGAAATCGAAGCGCTGGTTCAGCCCTTCCCGCACATAGTCGATCTCGATGCCGTCCAGGAACGGCAGGCTCTTGCGATCGACCACGACCTTCGCCCCGTGCTGCTCGAACACGCTGTCCTCGGCGCCGATCTCGTCGGCATAATCGACCGCATAGCCGAAGCCGGAACAGCCGCTGGGCTTGATCCCGACCCGCAGCGCCTGGGCGCCGGGCCGCTTGGCCAGCATGGCCTGCACGTGCTTGGCCGCCCTTTCCGTCAGACTAAGCCCCATATTTTCGATCCTCCGCATCGTCGTCGATGTCCTGCGCCGGCGCGGCCAGGGCCGCCTTCAGCGCGTCTTCAGCCACCAGCGCAACGCTGCGCTTGACCGGTTCGAGCTCCAGTGCCTCGGCGAGCTCCAGCCCCGTGAGCCGCTCGGCCGCGCCGACCGTCCGCCCCGGCAGCCAGGCGCACAACCACTCGCCGCAGGCAATGGTGGACGGGCAGCCGAATGCCTCGAACCTTGCGTCGGTGATCTCTTGATCCCGAACCGCGATCCAGATCTCGAGCAGGTTGCCGCTTTTGACCATGCCGCCCGTGCCATGCTGGAAGCGGCCGGTGCGCGGGCGGCCGGCATGTCGGGGCTGCGCGAACAATGCCTGCACCCGCGGCGGCAGTTCGGGCTCAAGCAGCACCGCTTGCCCCTCCACCATACAATATTTCTTCCGGCACACCTGCCTGCCAGGCCCGCCAGACCGGCGAGAAGGCGCGCAACCGGCGGATGGCGGCACCGATCCATTCGACCGCCAGGTCGACGTCTTGTTCCGTGCTGAAACGGCCCAGGCTCAACCGCAGGCTGGCGTGCGCCAGCTGTTCCGGCACGCCCATGGCCCGCAGCACGTGCGACATCTCGCCCTGTGCCGAGGTACAGGCGGAGCTGGCGGAAGCCGCCAGCCGCGGCAATTGGGCGGCCAGAGCCTCGCCATGCACGCCGATGAAAGCGACGTTGAGAATATGCGCCACGCCGTCAGTCCTGCCGTTGCGGCGCACGCCTCCCAGCGCCTCCAGCCCGCGCCAGAGCCGGTCGCGCAGCGCCGCGAGTCGCGGCGGCTCGGTCGCCAGCTCCAGCCGGGCCAGCCGGCAGGCCTCGCCCATTCCGGCCACCTGGTGCACCGCCACCGTGCCCGGCCGCAAGCCGCTCTCCTGGCCGCCACCGTGCAGCAGCGGCTGCAGGCGCACCCGCGGCTGGCGCCGGACATACAACGCACCGATGCCCTTGGGACCGTACAGCTTGTGAGCGGATACCGACATCAGGTCAGCGCCGGCGGCTACGTCCAGCGGCAGGCGGCCGGCGGCCTGCACCGCATCGAC
>JAJUFY010000254.1 GCA_029263635.1 Ectothiorhodospiraceae bacterium
AGGTGGGTGGGCTGCAAATCGCAAAGGAGCTGTATGACCTGGTAGCCCGCGAGATCGCACCGGGAACGGGGGTGGATCCCGACACGTTCTGGACCGGTCTCGGTCGTATCGTCGACGAGCTCGGTCCGCGCAACAAGGCGCTGCTCGCCAAGCGCGACGAGCTGCAGGCCCAGATCGACGCCTGGCACAAGGAGCGCAAGGGGCAGGCTTTCGATCTGCCCAGCTATAAGCAGTTTCTGACCGAGATCGGCTACCTGCAGCCGGAAGGCCCGGATTTCCAGATCGGCACCGAAAACGTCGACGCCGAAATCGCCCAGCTGGCCGGGCCGCAGCTGGTGGTTCCGGTGATGAACGCCCGCTACGCGCTCAACGCCGCCAATGCCCGCTGGGGCAGCCTCTACGATGCGCTTTACGGCACCGACGTGATTCCCGAGACCGGCGGCGCCGAGAAAGGCAGCGGCTACAATCCCGCCCGCGGCGAGAAGGTGATCGCCTATGCCCGCGAGCTGCTGGACCGCACCGTGCCGCTCGCCCAGGGCTCGCACAAGGACGCCACCGGCTACCTGCTCAAGGACGACGGCGGGCGCAAGCAGCTTGCCGTGACCCTGAAGGACGGCAGCGAGACCGGCCTCAAGGACCCGGCGCAGTTCGTCGGTTATATCGGCGGCGACAGCCCGAGCTCGGTGCTGCTGAAGCACAACGGCCTGCACATCGAGATCCAGATCGACCGTGACAGCCCGATCGGCAAGACCGACCCGGCCGGCGTCAAGGACGTGGTGCTGGAAGCGGCGCTGACCACCATCCAGGACTGCGAGGACTCGGTCGCCGCGGTCGACGCCGCCGACAAGACGCTGGCCTACCGCAACTGGGCCGGCCTGATGAAGGGCACCCTGGAGGAGACCTTTACCAAGGGCGGCAAGCAGATGACCCGCCGGCTCGCCGACGACCGCCGCTTCACCGCTGCCGACGGCAGCGAGCTGGTGCTGCCCGGCCGCAGCCTGATGCTGGTGCGCAACGTCGGTCACCTGATGACCACCGACGCCGTGCTGGACAAGGACGGCAACGAGATTCCGGAAGGCTTCCTCGATGCCGCCGTCACCGTGCTCGCCGCCATGCACGACCTCAAGGGCACCGGCCGGCTGCGTAACAGCCGCACCGGCAGCATCTACATCGTCAAGCCCAAGATGCATGGCCCGGAAGAAGCCGCGCTGGCCGACGAGCTGTTCGCGCGGGTCGAAGACCTGCTGGGGCTGGCGCGCAACACCCTGAAGATGGGCATCATGGACGAGGAGCGCCGCACCACCGTCAACCTCAAGGAGTGCATCCGGGCCGCCAAGGATCGCGTGATCTTCATCAACACCGGCTTCCTCGATCGCACCGGCGACGAGATCCACACCTCCATGGAAGCCGGCCCCGTGGTCCGCAAGGAAGCCATGAAGGACCAGGCCTGGATCAAGGCCTACGAGAACTGGAACGTCGACATCGGCCTCGCCTGCGGCCTGAGCGGCAAGGCGCAGATCGGCAAGGGCATGTGGGCCAAGCCGGACGAGATGAAGGCCATGATGGATACCAAGCTGGCCCATCCGCAGGCCGGCGCCAACACCGCCTGGGTGCCGTCGCCGACCGCCGCCACCCTGCACGCCATCCACTACCACGAGGTGGATGTGTGGGCACGGCAGGCGGAGCTGCGCAACCGGGAGCGGGCCAAGCTGGACGACATCCTCACCATCCCGTTGCTCAAGGACAAGCTCTCCGCCGAGGAAATCCAGCAGGAGCTGGACAACAACGCGCAGGGCATCCTGGGCTATGTGGTGCGCTGGGTGGAGCAGGGCGTTGGCTGCTCGAAGGTGCCGGACATCCATGACGTCGGCCTGATGGAAGACCGCGCCACCCTGCGCATTTCCAGCCAGCATATCGCCAACTGGCTCTATCACGGCATCGTCACCGAGGAGCAGGTGATGGAGACCATGAAGCGGATGGCCGCGGTGGTCGACAGGCAGAACGCCGGCGATCCCAACTATCGCAACATGGCGCCCAACTTCGAGGACAGCGTCGCCTTCCAGGCCGCCTGCGATCTGGTGTTCAAGGGCCGCGAGCAGCCGAACGGCTACACCGAGCCGGTGCTGCACCGCCGTCGCCAGGAAGCCAAGCGCAAGTTCGGCATCGCCTGAGCGTCGGTTCCGGCGCGCCTTTCCCAGCGCCCCGGGGAGCCAGCTCCCCGGGGCGCTGTTTTTTGCGGCAGCGCTCAGGTGGGGGTGCCGAGGATGACGCTGGAGGCCTTGAAGACCGCCGTTGCCGGCTTGCCTTCGGCAAGCTCCAGCGCCTCGCTGCTGTCATTGGTGATGATGGCGGCTATTGAGCCGCCACCAGGCAGGGCGATGACGACCTCGGTATTGACTGCCCCGGCCTGCAGGCGGGTGACGGTGCCGGTCAGTCGGTTGCGCGCCGAGAGTCTGGCCGCCTGACCGTCCGCCATCACCATGATCGAGCTCGCCTTGACCAGCGCGAATGCTTCCGCGCCGGGGCGCAGGCCGAGCTGTTCGGTGCTCTCCCTGGTGACGATGGCGATGAGCCGCTGTCCGCCGGGAAGATCCAGGGCGATTTCATCGTTGACGGCGCCTTGATGGATGCTGGCGACCCGGCCGAGGAGCTGGTTCCGCGCGCTGGTTTTCATGGCCATTCTCCGCAGCAGCAGGACATCGTCGGCAATGCCCTCGACCTGACGGCTCAGCTGGGCGATGAAGCGGCGGTGTTCCTGTTCGATCAGGGCGAAGTTCTCGACCAGCTGCGCTCCGCGCCGGGTCAGTCGCGTGCCGCCACCGCCCTTGCCGCCGACCGCGCGTTCCACCAGCGGCTCGCCGGCCATGTTGTTCATGGCGTCGATGGCATTCCAGGCGGCTTTGTAGCTGATCCCCAGCGCCTTGGCGGCCCGCGTGATGGAGCCGTGCTCGGCGATCTTGGCGAGCAGGGCGATGCGGCTCGACCCGCCGAAGTTCTCGCCGTCTACCGTCATCCAGATCGAGCCATGCAGCTCTATGTCCTTGGCCGCCATCGCCCTGGACTCACTGTTCGCGGGAATCGGAAAGCATAGCAGAGCGCTGCGCCTGCCCGGTCGCCAGCCGGCCGTCCCGCAGCCGGATGATGGCATCGCCGAATGCTTCGGCATCGTCCGGATCGTGGGTGATCAGGATCATAGGCACTCCCAGCCGCTCCTGCAGGGCCGCGAGCTCGGCGCGCATCTCGGTGCGCAGGCCCGCGTCCAGAGCCGCGAACGGCTCATCCAGCAACAGCGCCCGAGGCTGCACCACCAGCGCCCGCGCCAGCGCCGTGCGCTGGCGCTGCCCGCCGGAAAGCTCGTCCGGATAGTGGTCGGCCTGCTGCTGCAGCCGAAAGGCTTCCAGCCAGTACTCGACCGCTTCGTGTCGGGCGTGGGCGCTCGGGTTCAGCCAGCCGCGCGTCAGCCCGAAGGCGATGTTTTGACGCACCGTCAGATGCGGGAACAGCGCATAGTCCTGGAACAGATAAGCCACCCTGCGTGCCTGTGGGGGCAGGTTGACGGCGGCGCGGCTGTCGAAGAAGGTGGATCCGTTCAGGCGGACATGTCCGCGGTCGGGCTGCATCAGCCCGGCAATGGCCTTCAGGGTGAGGCTCTTGCCGGAACCGGACGGGCCGAAGACCACGACGCGCTGTTCATCGCAGCGGAAGCGCACCTGCAGCCGGAATGAGCGCTTGCCGGCCCG
>JAJUFY010000137.1 GCA_029263635.1 Ectothiorhodospiraceae bacterium
CTTGACGTCGGCGATGTAGTTCTCGCGGTCGACGCGCCTCTCGGCCAGCAGCCTGGCGATGCGCTTGTAGGTTTCCGGCTCGCAGTAGCGGAAGCTGAGATCCTCCAGCTCCCACTTCAGCTGCCAGATGCCCAGCCGGTTGGCGAGCGGCGCGTAGAGATCCTGGGTCTCGCGGGCGATGCGGCGCTGCTCTTCTTCCGGCCGGTTCTTGAGCGTGCGCATGTCGTCCAGCCGCTCGGCGAGGGTGATGAACACCACGCGGATGTCGCGCGCCATGGCCAGGATCATCTTGCGCAGGGCCTCGGCCTGCTGCTCGGGCGGGGTGCCCGGCCGCTCGTGCAGCTCGCGGATCACTTCCATGCGCGCCAGGCCCTGCAGCAGGCCGGCGACATCGGCGCCGAAGGCGCGCACGCAGGCCTCGTGGTCGTAGCGCTTGAGCGCGGGCAGATCGTGCTGCAGGGCGGCGGCGATGGTATGCGCGTCGAGCCGCAGCTCGGCGAGGATGCTGGCGACCGACAGGGCATGGGTGAAATAGCGCTCGCCGGAGGGCCGGCGCTCGTCGCCGTAACCGCGGCGGGCGGTGTCCCAGGCTGTGGTCAGCAGCTCACGGTCAGCCTCGCTGTAGGCCATTGGCAGCCGGGCCAGCCAGTCGGCGCACTCGAGACGGTCGTCTTGGATGAGCTCGCTAAGCTCGGCGTTGACACTGACCATGCACAGCCACGGATTGAATTGAACGCGCCTATTCTAGCGGCGCATGCGGGGGATTGTTTGACCCATGACAAGAGTCCGGGCGCAAGGTTCCATTCATTCCGGCTCGGGACAGCATCTTCTGAATGGGGCCCGGCTGTCGGCGGCACAAGCTCCGGCGGCACGGAGTCCTGGACGTTGTCGGATAACTCAAGATTCCGCCAGCCGCTGCGGCCGTCTGCCTGGAAGTGCCGCCGCTGGCGAAGACTCCTGCCAGGAACATCGCTCAACCGATGCAATCGCATGAAATAAAAAGATATTTTTGAGACTCCCGGCTGCCGAAACCGGGCTTCAGACACCTCCGCAAGCAGCAAAAAATACCAGCAAAGCCTTGCAAGCCGGTTTCAATCCGCATAAGTTGTCCGACAACTCAGCCAACCGGGATACCCGATTTGTCTCTGCCTAGCACTGCCCGCCGGACGGACGCTATGCCGGAGCCGGATCTTCAGCTATTCTCCGCCGCCCTGCGCGCGGCCGGATTCGCCGGGGACATCCTCGACGACGAGGCCAGCCGCCTGGCGATGGCCACCGACAACAGCGTCTACCAGGTGCTGCCGGCACTGGTGCTCGCTCCGCGCGACGGCCAGGATCTGCAGCGCATCGTGCAGGTCGCTGCCCGCCCCGCCTTCGCAGGCATCCGCCTCACTGCCCGCGGCGGCGGCACCGGCACCAACGGCCAGTCGCTGACCGATGCCGTGGTGATCGACACCGGCCGCTACATGAACCGCATCCTGGCCATCGATCCCGAGGCCCGCACCGTACGGGTGGAGCCGGGCGTCGTGCTGGGCCAGCTGAACGCCGCGCTGGCAGCGCATGATCTGGTGTTTCCGCCGCTGATCTCCACCGCCAGCCGGGCCACCCTGGGCGGCATGGTCAGCACCGATGCCTGCGGCAAGGGCTCGCGGGTGCTCGGCCGCACCGGCGATTACGTCGAATCGCTGCGGCTGCTGCTGCCCGACGGCCGGGCGCTGGAGGCTCGCCGCATTACGCCCGAAGAGCTGGAAGGAACCTCGACCGATCCGGCCGTGCAGCTGGCCCGCGAGCTCAAGCGCCATGTCGATCCGGTGCGGGCCGACATCGAGACCACCTTTCCCAAGCTCAGCCGCTCGCTGACCGGCTACAACCTGCGGGACGCCTTCCCCGCCGACGGCAGCGTTCATCTCAACCGGCTGATCGCCGGCGCCGAAGGCACCCTGGCCATCATCCAGGACATCACCCTGCGGGTGACCGAGCGGCCGACCGTGAAGCGGCTGGTGGTGATCCGCTACCCGGACTTCGACGCCGCCCTGGCCGACGCCCAGCGCCTGCTGGCCTACGATCCGACCGCCATCGAGACCCTGGATCAGCGGGTCTACGAGCTGGCCCGCCAGGATCCGAACTGGTTTCACACCCGCCATGCGCTGGAGAACCCGGACGCGCCCGAGCAGGCGCTGGTGGTCAACTTCGTCGAGTTCGCCGGCCGCGACGCCGCCGCGGTCGCGGCCAAAACCGCCGACCTCGTGGCCAGCCTGGCCGCTCGCCGCGAT
This sequence comes from Ectothiorhodospiraceae bacterium, assembly GCA_029263635.1. Taxonomy (GTDB): domain Bacteria; phylum Pseudomonadota; class Gammaproteobacteria; order Nitrococcales; family AK92; genus JAAYIK01. The sequence continues at coordinate 2,274 of JAJUFY010000137.1, forward strand.
CACCTCGGCTACCACGTCTCCACCGAGGCGAGCGAACAGACGGCGCTCTGGGCGGTACGCGAGCGCAGCGTCGGCCTGCTGGGCCGGGTGGCGGGCGCCCGCAAGCCGGTGCCCTTCGTCGAAGACACCGTGGTGCCGCCCGAGCACCTGGCGGACTACATCAAGGAATTCCGCGCCGTGCTGGACCGCCACGGCGTCAGCTACGGCATGTTCGGCCATGTCGACGTCGGCTGCCTGCACGTGCGGCCGGCGCTGGACATGAAGGATCCGGCCGACCGCGAGCGGCTGCGCGCCATCACCGAGGAGGTGGTGGAGCTGGTCACGCGCTACGGCGGCCTGCTCTGGGGCGAGCACGGCAAGGGCTTCCGCGGCGAGTTCACCCGCGATTTCTTCGGCGAGCGGCTGTATCCGGTGCTGGCCCGCGTCAAGCACACCTTCGACCCGGACAACCGCCTCAACCCCGGCAAGATCGTCACCCCCAGCCCCGACGGCGAAGGCGTCATTCCCCTCGACGGCGTGCCGTTCCGCGGCGAGCTCGACAGCCGCATTCCGGCCGCCGACCAGATGCGCTGGGCCAAGGCGCTGGAGTGCAACGGCAACGGCGTCTGCTTCGACTGGAGCAACACCACAACCATCTGCCCGTCCTACAAGGTCACCCGCGACCGGGTGCACTCGCCCAAGGGCCGCGCCGACCTGCTGCGGGCCTGGCTGCGTCGCGAAGCCGAGCCTGGCACCGACAGCGCGACGCATGCAGCCTTCACCCAGGAAGTCTACGACGCCCTGCACGGCTGCCTGGGCTGCAAGGCCTGCGCCTCGCAGTGCCCGGTGCAGGTCGACATCCCGACGCTGCGCTCGCGATTCCTGGAGCGCTACCACCAGCGCCGCCGGCGGCCGCTGCGCGACCATCTGGTGGCGCGCCTGGAGGCACTGGCACCGTTGCTGGCGCGCTGGCCGCGGCTGACCAGGCTGGCCATGGACAATGCCCTCTCCCGCGCCCTGGTGCGCCGTGCCGCCGGGCTGGTGGATGTGCCGGCGGTGGCGGAGCAATCGTTCGCCAAGCGGCTGGCGGCAGCCGGCGTCGAGCCGTCCAGCCCGCAGGAAATCGTCGCCGCCAGTCGGGCCAGCGGCGGCCGCACCGTGGCCCTGCTGCAGGATGCCTTTACCAGCCATTTCGATGCCGAAGTCGCCATGGCCGGTTACCGGCTGCTGCGCGCGCTCGGCTACGACGTGCATGTGCTGCCCTTCCTGCCGTCCGGCAAGCCCGAGCACGTGCGCGGCTTCCTCGACCGCTTCCGCCGGACCGGGCAGCGCGTGCTGACCACCTTGGCGCCGCTGTTCCAGGCCGGCATTCCGGTGCTGGGCGTCGAGCCGAGCGTGGTCCTCTGCCTGCGCCAGGAATACCGGCTGGAGCTGGGCGAAGCGGCGCCGGTGCAGCTGATCCAGGAATGGCTGGCAGAGCACGCCCTGCCCGCGCTCGAAGCGCAAGCCGCTGCGGCAGCCGCCGACCAGCCGGCGTATCGCCTTGCGCCCCACTGCACCGAGAAGACCGCGCTGCCGGAGGCGGCCTCCACCTGGCGGCGGATTTTCGCCGCCGCCGGGCTGCAGCTCGACGAGGTGGCAGTGGGCTGCTGCGGCATGGCGGGCACCTACGGCCATGAGGCCGAGCACCAGCAGGAGAGCCGCCAGCTCTACGCCATGAGCTGGCAGCAGCCGGTTCAGGAACACGGTGAGCGACTGCTGGCCACCGGTTTCTCCTGTCGCTGCCAGGCGGAGCGCCTTGATGGCGCCCGTCTCCGGCATCCATTGGAGATCCTCGCAGCGCAACTGCCGTTGCACGGCACGGATAGCCAGTAACTCCCCTTGTCCCATTCAAATGGTGTGAAAAGGCAATGCTGAAGAAAACGCTCAAGACGACTCTGCGCGCGGCAACCGTCGCGCTGATCGGCGCCGCCAGCCTGACCATGGCTGTCCAGGCTTCCGCCAAGACCACGCTGCGCATCGGCTGGACCACCGCCGACAGCGAGGTCGACCCGTACGCGATCACCGCCCGCTACTTCGCCGAGGAACTGGAGAAGGCGGCGCCGGGCCGCTTCGACGTGAAGTTCTTCCCCAACCACCAGCTCGGTAACGACACCGAGATGCTGCAGGCCATGCAGTTCGGCACCCTGGACGCCGGCGTCATCACCGGCACCCTGGTTAGCACCATCGTGCCGGCCTTCCAGATCAACGACCTGCCCTTCCTGTACTCCGACAACGCCCATGCCCACCGGGTGCTGGACGGCGAGGTCGGCCAGGCGCTGTTCGCGCAGCTGGCGGAGAAGAAGATCGTCGGCCTCGGTTTCGCCGAAGCGGGCTTCCGCCACGCCATCAACAACGTGCGGCCGATCAACACCCCTGACGACATGGCCCGCCTGCGCCTGCGCGTGCAGCCCAGCGAGCTGTTCCTGGAGGCCTTCCGCACCATCGGCGCCAACCCGGTGCCCATGGCCTGGAGCGACGTCTTCACCGCTGTGCAGCAGGGCACGGTGGATGGCCTGGAAATCCCGCTGGCGGTGATCTACGCCAACAAGTATCCGGAAGTCACCAAGTACCTGTCGCTGACCAACCACTCCTACAACGCCCTGGCGGTGCTGATGTCGGAGCGGACCTTCAAGCGCCTGAACGCCGACGACCAGGCGGCGGTACGCAAGGCCGCGGCCGAGGCGATCAAGCGCCAGCGCGAGACCGTCGCCGCCAACGAGGCCCAGATCCTCGAGCAGATCAAGGCGGCCGGCATGCAGGTAAACCAGGTCGACAACCTGGAAGCCTTCCGCAACAAGGTGATGCCGGTGTACGCCAAGTACCGCAGCACCATCGGCGGCGAGCTGCTCGACAAGGCGCTCAACAGCAACTAAGAGAGCCATTCCGACCTCGGGGCGGCCGCCGGCCGCCCCGTACCCAAACGAGACGAACCCATGCAAGTTCTCAGGCAAGGCAGCCGGCTGCTCGCCCGGCTGAGCATCTGGCTCATTCTGCTGGCAGCAGTCGTCATGATCGGCAGCCTGCTGCTCGGCGTGTTCTTCCGCTATGTGGTGCAATCGTCGCTGTCATGGTCGGAGGAAGTCGCGATCCTGGCGTTCACCTGGGTGGTGCTGCTGACCGCAAGCCTGGGAGTGCGCGAAGACAGCCACGTCCGCATCACCCTGATTGACGACATACTGCCGGCCAAGCCCCGCTGGGCGCTGGCCCAGCTGATCCTGCTGGCGATCGCCGCATTCGGGCTGGTCATGGTGTGGACCGGCTACACCTTCATCGAATTCACGCTCGGCCAGGTATCGCCGGCCGTGCAATACCCGTCCTGGCTGATGAACAGCGCGGTGCCGGTCAGCGGCGCGCTGATCACCGTGCATGCGCTCGCCCGCCTGCAGCGCTTTTCTTCCTCAACCAACGGTAACGACCATGAGTGAGCTTGGTCTCTTCCTGATGCTCGGGCTGGTGGTGCTGCTGGCCCTGGGCGTGCCCATCGCCTTTACCTTGGGCATGCTGGCCATCGCCGGCCTGTTCATCGCCGACGTCAATCCGGTGATCTTCGCCCAGCGCGTGCTGGCCGGCACCAACGTCTCCAGCCTGCTGGCCATTCCCGGCTTCATTCTCGCCGGCGACCTGATGAGCGCCGGCGGCCTGTCGCGGCGGCTGGTGCGCTTTGCCGCAGCCCTGCTGGGCCACCTCAGCGGCGGCCTGAGCATGGCCACGGTGGCAGCCGGCACCTTCTTCGGCGCCATTTCCGGCTCGGCACCGGCCACCACCGCGGCGGTCGGCTCGGTGATGATCGACGAGATGGAAAAGCGCGGTTACAGCCGCGGCTACGGCGCGGCGCTGGCACCCGCAGTCGGCCCCATCGGCCAGATGATCCCGCCGTCGATCCCGAGGGTGGTGTGGGCGGTGC
>JAJUFY010000263.1 GCA_029263635.1 Ectothiorhodospiraceae bacterium
CATCGGCTAGGCGCCCATCAGCGGTAACCGGCCCTGTCCATCAGCATCACCGCCCGCCTCTGCAGCCGGCCGGCTTCGGAGACGTTGATGACGTCCGACTTGAACTTGCCCCAGGCCTGCACCACCGGCGCCTGCTCAACCTTGGGGTTGGCCGTGAACTCCAGGTTGTTGCCGGCGTACAGAGCCTGTGCTTCCGGGGTGGACAGCCACTCCAGCAGCTGCGTGGCGGCCGCCGGGTTCGGCGCATGCCGGGTAATGCCGGCGCCGGAGACGTTGACGTGCACGCCCGCGCCGTTCTGATCGGCCCAGAACAGCTTGACCGGGTAGTCCGGATTGTCCTTCAGCAGCCGGCCGAGATAGTAGGTGTTGACGATGCCGACATCGCACTGTCCGGCGGCTATGGCCTTGATCAGGGCGGTGTCGTCCGAGAACGGCGGCGCCGCCAGGTTGGCGACCCAGCCACGTACCACCTGCTCGGTCTTCTGCTCGCCGTCGCGGGCGATCATCATCGCCACCAACGACTGGTTGTAGACCTTCTTGGAGGTGCGCAGGCACAGCCGGCCCTTCCAGCGCGGATCGGCCAGCGCGGCATAATCGGAAAGCTCCTTCGGGTCGACCCGCGCCGGGCTGTAGACGATGGTGCGGGCGCGCACCGACAGGCCGTACCAATGGCCCTGGGGGTCGCGCAGGTGTTCGGGGATATTCTGCTCCAGCAGCTTGGATTCGGTTCTGGCGAGCAGTCCCTGTTCGGTGGCCTGCCAGAGGTTGCCGGCATCGACCGTCATCAGCATGTCGGCAGGCGTGTTCTTGCCCTCGGCCTTGAGCCGGGCCAGCAGCGGTCCTTCCTTGTCGGTGATGAAGCGCACCGGGATGCCGGTTTCCTCGGTGAAACGCTCGAACAGCGGCCTGATCAGCTGCTCGTTGCGCGATGAATAGACCGTCACCGGCTCGGCCGCCTGAGCCGCCACAGCAATCAGGGCCAGCAGGCCGAGGCCCAGTCGTGCGATAGGCTTACCGAAACGCATAGATCTTCCTTCTGGCGGGGATGGTGGTTCCGGCAATGATAATGATTCGCATTATTTGATGTAAAGGAATCCGGGCGAGATTCTGTGCGGCGGATCACCAATCCGGGCGCAGCGTCCGGTCCGGCCCGGTCCTGCTGGCCCCAGCCCGCCTGGCAGGCTACCGGGCCAGCGCCGGGAGATCCGGCCCGGCGCCCATCGCCCGGCGCATGAAGAACGCCTTGAGCGGCGGGGCGGCGTCGACCAGATCGAAGCCCAGGCTGCGCGGTACCGCCAGCCAGGGCGATTCGCTGCCGAACACATGGTGGAAGGCGTCCATGGCCGACTGCATGAGGAGATTGTCGCCCTTGCGACGGCGCTCGTAGCGGCGCAGCGTCCCCAGCCCGCCGATGTCGCGGTCGGCGCGGCAGGCCCGCTCGATCTCCTCGGCCAGCACGGCGGCGTCCATGAAGCCAAGGTTCGCGCCCTGGCCGGCCAGCGGATGCACCACGTGGGCGGCATCGCCGATCAGGGCCACCCGTGGCGCGATGTAGCGGCGGGCATGCAGGCGCTGCAGGGGGAAGGCGGCGCGCGGGCCGCAGCCCTGCACCTCGCCCAGCATGCGGGCCGAGGCCGCCGTCAGCTCGGCGCAGAAGGCAGCCTCGTCGAGCGCCAGCCGGCGCTCGGCCTGCTCGGTCGGTTGCGACCAGACGATGGAGCAGCGGCCATCGGCCAGCGGCAGGAACGCCAGCGGTCCGTCCGGCAGGAAGCGCTGCCGCGCGACCTCGCCATGCGGCCGCTCGGTACGGATCACGCCGACCAGGCCGGACTGACCGTAGCCGCGCTGGTCGACTTCGATGCCGCACAACGCACGCACCCGGGAATTGGCGCCATCGGCCCCCACCAGCAGCCGCGCCTCCAGCCGCCGGCCGTCGGCGAGCGTCACCGCTACTCGTTCGGCGTCCGCCTGTACGGTCTCGATGGCTGCCGGGATGCTCACGGTCAGCCCGCCGTCCTGCAGCAACCGGTCGTACAGCACGGTCTGGATCAGGCCGTTCTCGACGATATGCCCCAGGTGCGGTTCGCCGATGTCGGCGCTGTCGAACAGGACGCTGCCCCGGCCGACGGCATCCCAGGCCTGCACCGCGCGGAACGGGCTCACCCGGGCCATGCTTTCCCATACTCCCAGCCGCCGCAGGATGCGCTCGGTGGCGGTGCTGACCGCGATCACCCGCAGTTGCCACTCGCCACCCTGCCAGCGCTGCACCGGCTTGGCGTCCAACAGTGCGATCTTCAGTCCCAGCGGCGCCAGGGCCCTGGCCAGCAGCAACCCCACCATGCCGGCGCCCTGGATTATCACGTCGAAGCGGCCGTCGCTCATAAGCAGTTACTCAGGAAGTCGCGGAGGTATCGGTATCGGCCGGCAGCGGCAGCCCGCGTGCCAGCCGCGGCAGCGGCCCGGCGCGCCCCATGGCGTAACGGAGAAAACCGTGCTTGCCGGGCGGCAGCAGGTCCAGGGCCAGCAATCCGGCATTGCGTGCGCCGACCAGGCCCGGCACGCGGTTGGAGAACAGCTGCACCAGGAAATGCGTGAAGCCGCCGACCCGGCGGTAGTCGGCCTGGCGGGCGAGCTCATAGCGGGCCAGCAGCGCCGAGGCACCGGGGTCGGCGCCGGTCTGGCCGGCCTCGTGCAAGAGTTCAGCCAAGGCGGCGACATCGCGCAGCGACAGGTTGAAGCCCTGGCCTGCCACGGGATGCAGCGAATGGGCGGCATTGCCGATCACCACGGCGCGGTGAGCGGTGAAGGCCTGCGCGGTAGTCATGGCAAGCGGGAAAGCGCTGCGCCGGCCGGCCTTGAGCAGCCGTCCGAGCCGGTAACCGAAGCGCTCCTGCACGGCATCGAGGAAGGCCTGATCGGACAGCGCCAGCACGTCTTCGGCCTGGGCGCGCGGCACGCTCCAGATCAGGGCGCAGCGGCCGCCGCTGAGCGGCAGCAGCGCCATAGGCCCTTCGGCGGTGAAGCGCTCGTAGGCGCAGCCGGCGTGATCGCGTTCCGGCGTGAGGTTGGCAATGACCGCCGTCTGCTCATAGTCGTGCACCTCGGTGCCGATGCCGAGCAGCTCGCGCATGTGCGAGCGGGCGCCATCGGCGGCCACCAGCAGGCGGGTACGCAGGGTCCGGCCGCCCGCCTCGCCGGCGAGCTGCACGGCGATGGCGCCAGACTCGGTGACGATGGCCTCGGCGCGGGCCGGACAGAACACGTCGACATTGGGCTGGGCCGCCGCCCGCACCGGCAGCACCTGCCCCAGGCAGCGGTTGGGGATGACGTAACCGAGCGCTTCCAGCCGTTCGTCGGCTGCGCGCAGGCGGGTGAAACCGAAGCCGCCGCGTTCGGACACATGCACGGCGCGGATCGGGGTCGCCTCGGCCCGCAGCTCCGGCCACAGCCCCAGCGCCTGGAAGATGCGCTGGCTGCTGGGAGCCAGCGCCGTAGTGCGATCGTCGTAGCTGGGCTGCTGCTCGGCCTCGACCGGCACCGGCTCCACCAGCGCCACCCGCAGGCGGCTGCGCCCCAGAGCGCAGGCGAGGCTGGCACCGACCAGCCCGCCGCCGACGATC
>JAJUFY010000144.1 GCA_029263635.1 Ectothiorhodospiraceae bacterium
CTGAGCGAGTACGGCGCGGTGCTGTTCGACGAGTTCCACGAGCGCTCGCTGCAGGCCGACCTCGGCCTCGCGCTCTGCCTGGAAGTGCAGCAGGCGCTGCGGGAGGATCTGCGCCTGCTGGTGATGTCGGCTACCCTCGACGCCGAACCCGTCGCCCGCCTGCTCGGCGACGCGCCGCTGATCACCAGCGCCGGCCGCGCCTATCCGGTCGAGGTACGCTACCGGCCGCCGGGCCGTCTGCCGCTCGAACAGCATCTGGCGGAGACGGTGCAGCGGGCCTTGCAGGAAGAAACCGGCTCGGTGCTGGTGTTCCTGCCCGGCGGGCGGGAGATCCGCCGGATGGCCCGCATGCTCACGCCCCGGCTGCCGGCCGATGTCTTCCTCGCGCCGCTCTACGGCGAGCTGGCGCAGGACGCGCAGGACGCCGCCATCGCCCCGGCGCCCGCGGGACAGCGCAAGGTGGTGCTGGCCACCGCCATCGCCGAGACCAGTCTCACCATCGAGGGCGTGCGGGTGGTCGTGGACGCCGGGCTCGAGCGGCGGCCGGCCTTCGACCCGGTCAGCGGGCTCACCCGGCTCGCCACGGTGAAGGTCTCGCAGGCCGCTGCCGAGCAGCGCAAGGGCCGCGCCGGACGACTGGAACCCGGCGTCTGCTACCGGCTCTGGGCCGAAAGCGAACAGCCGCGGCTGGCGGCCTTCAGCGCCCCGGAGATCCTGGAAGCCGATCTCGCCGGGCTGGTGCTGGAGCTGGCGCAATGGGGTGCGCTCGACCCCGCCGGGCTGGCATGGCTGGACCCGCCACCGGCGCCGGCCTGGGCGCAGGCCCGCGCTCTGCTGCAACGGCTGCAGGCACTCGACAGCGAAGGCCGGATTACCGACCACGGCCGCCGGCTGCGCACACTGCCCCTGCACCCGCGGCTCGCCCACATGCTGCTGCGCGGCCGGGAACTCGGCTGGGGCCGTCTGGCCGCCGAGCTGGCGGCGCTGCTGTCGGAGCGGGACGTACTGACCGGCAGCCGCGAAGCCGGCATCGAGGCGCGGCTCAGCGCCATCCGCGGCAACGCCGCCGATCACGTCGACCGCGGCCGCGTGCAGCGCGTGCGCGATAGCGCCCGCGCCCTGCAGGCCAAGGGTCCGGTGCAGCCGGAGACTGCCGATGCCCCGGGCATCCTGCTCGGCTTCGCCTACCCCGACCGCATCGCCCAGCGCCGGCCGGGCGATGCCCCCCGCTACCTGCTCGCCAACGGCCGCGGCGCCTTGCTGGACGAGGCCGACCCGCTGCGCGCGGCTGCCTACATCGTCGCCGCCGAGCTGGACGGCGATCCCCGCGAGGCACGCGTCTTCCTGGCGGCGGCGCTGTCGCGGGCAGCCAACGAGCAGCATTTCAGCGCCGACATCGGCACCCGGGAACTGGTGGCCTGGGACGATGCCGCCGGTGCGGTGCTCGCCCGCCGGCAGCGGCATTATGGCGCGCTGGTCCTGGATGACGCGCCGCTGCCCGGTGCCGATCCGGACGCAATCGCCAGGGCGCTGGCGGAAGGCGTGCGGCGGCACGGGCTGCAGGTGCTGCCCTGGACGGATGCGCTGCGGCAGTGGCAGGCCCGCGTGCAGCTGCTGCACCGGCTGGAGCCGGACGCATGGCCGGACGTCGGCGACGAGGCATTGGAGGCGAGCCTGGAGCAGTGGTTCGTGCCGTTCGCGCAAGGCCTGTCCCGGCTCGCGCAGCTACGCGGCTTCCCGCTCGGCCCGGCGCTGGCATCCCTGCTGAGCCATGAGCAGCAGCGCGCGCTGGAAGCGCAGGCGCCGACCCATATCACCGTGCCTAGCGGCTCCCGCATCGCCATCGACTACCTGGCCGGCGAGATACCGGCACTGCCGGTCAAGCTGCAGGAAATGTTCGGCCAGCAGGACACGCCTCGCATCGCCGGCGGCCGCATCGCGCTGACGGTGCAGCTGCTGTCGCCGGCGCGGCGTCCGGTGCAGGTGACCCAGGACCTGGCCGGCTTCTGGCGCAACGGCTATGCCGAGGTGCGCAAGGAACTGCGTGGCCGCTACCCGAAGCATCCCTGGCCGGACGACCCGCTGACCGCCGCGCCGACCCGCGGCACCAAGCGCAGCGGAAGCTGACGCTGCCCTCAGGCCCTGTCGGCTCCTTCGCCGCGCGGCAGGCGGGCGCGCCGACCGTGCGTCAGATGGAACACGACCATGCAGAGCAGCGCCAGCACGGCCATGCCGCCGTACAGATAGCGGTAGCCCAGCGGCGCCACCAGCAGCCCGAGCAGATACGGGCCGAAACCGAGGCCGGCGTCGAGGAAGATGAAGAACGTCGTGGTGGCGAGCCCCATGCGATGCGGCTCCACCACCATGATGGTGAGGGCCTGTATGGCCGACTGCAGATTGCCGTAGCCCAGGCCGATCAGCACGCCGGCCAGCAGCAGCACGGTGCCGCTCTGGGCGCTGGCGAGCAGCGCCAGACCGGCGGCCAGGACCAGGCAGCAGGGATAGACCACCAAGCCGGCGCCCTTCCGGTCGAGCAGGCGGCCGGTGACCGGCCGTGAGCACAGTACCGTGATCGAGTAGGCCAGAAAGAAGAAGCTCGCTGGGCCGACCAGGTCCAGTTCGATCGCGAAGGGGGTAATGAAGGCGAGTACGCTGGCGTAGCACAGGCCGCCGAAGAAAATCACCGAGGCGACCGGAACGGCCCTGGCTTCCAGCAGATTGCCCAGGGAGAAGCGCGGCCGTGTCCCAGCCTGCCGCGGCCGCTTGGGCGGACGCAGCCGGATCGACGCCGCCAGCGCCGCCACCGCGATCGCCAGGGCAAAGCTGAAGATCCAGTCGTCGCCCAGCCGCTGCACCATCCACAGCCCCAGGAACGGACCGATCGCCGCTGCCAGCACGATGCTCAGGCTGAAATAGCCGATGCCCTCGGCCCTGCGCTCGGCCGGGATGATGTAGGCGACGATGGTGCCGGTGGCCGTGTTGGCGATGCCGAGCGCCACGCCGTGCGCGAAGCGCACGGCCAGCAGGATGGCGACGGAGTCGGCCAGGAAATACAGCCCGGTGGTGGCCACGAACATGACCATGCCCGCCAGCAGAACCTTGCGCAGGCTCACCACATCGACCAGCTGGCCGATCACCAGCCGTCCGGCGAGGGCGCCGACGATGAAGATCCCGGCCACCAGTCCCGCCTCGCTGGGCGAGGCCCCGTACTTGCGCATGGCATAGCCGCTGGCCAGCACGATCAGCAGGTAGAACACCAGGGTCAGCAGAAAGTTGACGCCCGAGACGAGCAAGAAATCCCTGGTCCAGAGTCGGGCGGATAGCATGGTGTCGTCCGTGACCTCGGTCTAGGTGAGCTTGTACGGGACCTGTCGGACCATGCCCGTCGTCCGCCCAGGCCCGGCAGCGCCGCCCGACGGCGTCAGGCGTGAAACGAGCCCGGCAGGACGCCTGCCTGGTACCGCTGATGCAGCTCGGCGAAGCGGTCGGGGTCGATCGGACGGCTGAACAAATAGCCCTGGACATCGTCGCACCGGCGGTCGCGCAGGAAATTCAGCGCCATCCGGTTCTCCACGCCCTCGGCAATGGTGGTCAGCTTCAGGCTGTGGCCCATCCGAATGATGGCATCCGCAATGGCGGCGTCGCCGGTGCTGGTACTGAGGTCGCGGACGAAGATCCGATCGATCTTCAGGCTGTCCACCGGCAGCTGCTTGAGATAGCTGAGCGAGGAATAACCGGTCCCGAAATCGTCGATGGACATGCGCAGTCCCAGCTCCTTGAGCTCGCGCAGGCGCTGGGTGGCGGACGGCACGTCGCTCATCACCACGCTCTCGGTGATCTCCAGCTCCAGCCATTCCGGTGGCAAGCCGCTGCGGGCCAAGGCCTGCTCGACATTCTTCACCAGGTCGTTCTGCCGCGATTCGACCAGGGACAGGTTGACCGCCATGCGCAGCGAGGTCAGGCCCTGCTGCCGCCAGGCCGCTGCCTGCCGGCAGGCCTCCTCCAGCACCCAGCGGCCGATCGCGAGAATGACCCCGGTCTCCTCGGCGATGGGACTGAACTGTTCGGGGGGTACCAGGCCCCTCTTGGGATGCCGCCAGCGCAGCAGCGCTTCGGCGCCGACGACGCGGCCGGTATGCAGGTTGACCTGCGGCTGGTAGCGCAGCACCAGCTCGCCACGGTCCAGCGCCCGCCGCAGGCTGTGCTCCAGGTACAGCCGCTCGGCGGCCTTGCGGTTCATGTCGTCGATATAGAACTGGAAGGTATTCCGCCCGTTCTGCTTGGCATGGTACATGGCGATATCGGCGTGCTTGATCAGCGTTTCGGCGTCGGTACCGTCATCGGGCCAGACGCTGATGCCGACGCTGACCGACAGGTACAGCTCATGGCCATCCAGCTCGTAAGGCTCGGCCAGGCGGGTGACGATCTTTTCGGCGATGTCGCTGAGCTCGGCCGGACTGCCGGCCTCGGACAGCAGCAGAATGAATTCATCGCCGCCTTGCCGGCTGACGGTATCGGTACGCCGCACGCAGCCCTGCAGGCGCAGGCCGATCTCCTGCAGCAGCCTGTCGCCGATCCCTCGTCCCAGCGTGTCGTTGATCTGCTTGAAGCGGTCCACATCGACGAACATCAGGGCAATCCGCCCGCCATGCCGGGCCGCCAGTACCAAGCTCTGGTTCAGGCGATCCAGCAGCAGCATGCGGTTCGGCAACCCGGTCAAGGCGTCGTGGCTTGCCTGGTATGCCAGCTTGGCCTCCATTGCCCGTGTTGCGCTGACATCGTGAAACGCCAGCACCGCACCGGCCAGACGGCCGGCGCGGTCATGGATCGGCGCGGCGCGATACTCGATAGGGATCGTGTTGCCATCCCGGCGGCGCAGCCTCGCCGCCAGCGAGGCTGCCGGCTGCTGCCGGTCCAAGGCCCCGTACAGCGGTCCCGACAAGGGCCTGCCCGACTCCGGATCCAGCAGGCTCAGGACCTTGTCGAGCCGCTGGCCGCGGGCCGTTCCCGCCGGCCAATCGCACAGGCTTGCTGCGACGGGATTGAGATAGGTGATCCGGCCGTCGAGGTCGGTGGTGACGACGCCATCGCCGATCGAATCCAGGGTCGCCTGCGCGCGTTCGCGCTCATCCAGCAGGCGCTGCTGGGATCGCCGCAGCTCGGTGACGTCCTGGGTAATCCCGAGCGTGCCGACGATCCCGCCAAGCTGGTCCCGCAGCGGCTCGATATAGGTCTGCACCAGGCGCCCGTTGCGCGTTCCTTCGCGCGAGACGGAATGGCCGGCCAGCGCCTGGCTGCTCATCCGGACCAGAATGTCGCCCCAGCCGAACAGCTCCTCCAGCGTCCGGCCGACGGCCTGGCCTGCATCCAGATCGACCACGGTTCCGGTGAGCGAGGTCATCCTCATTTCCTGATCAGTGGTCCAGAAGGACACCGGGAGCAGCTCGAGCACCAGTCGCAGCTGCCGCTCGCCGCCCCGCAGCGCCCGCTCCAGCCGCCGGAAGCCGCTGAAATCGGTGGCGGCAGCGGCCACCCCAAGCCATCGCCCACGCTGATCGCGCAGCGGTGCGGCGCTGATGCCGAGCACTACCGGGATCCCGCTCTTGTGCAGAAACTCGCTCTCGTAGCAAAGGCCGTTGCCTTCAGCCAGATGGTCGAACAGCTCGCGATCGCGTCGCGCCTGCTCGGCCGACTGAAAATCCTCCGGCCGGCGGCCGACCATTTCGGCAGGCCGGTAGCCCAGCAGCGAGGTCGCCGCCGGATTGACGAAGGCGAAGCGCCCGTCCGCATCCAGATACCAGACCATGTGCGTGCCGGCCTCGAGGAGGCGGCGGTAGAACGCCTCGGACTCCCCCGCGCCGGGCGGCAGCAGCTGCTCGGCTGCCGATTCGGCGGACAGGCGCTGCAGGGCGGCCGCTGCGACCCGGCTCGCCCAGGCCAGAAGGTCGAGCTGGGCCTGGTCGGCAGCCCGCCGAGGCTGCAGGGAAACAAGGCCGCAATCGCCAC
>JAJUFY010000085.1 GCA_029263635.1 Ectothiorhodospiraceae bacterium
GGGGGCCGCGGCGGCTGAGGCTCGGCGTGCTGGCCCTGATCGGCGCAGTCTTTGCGCCGTCGCCGGAGATGGAGACGGTGCGCAGCGGCTGGGGTCTGATCACGACGGGTGTCCTGCCGGCCATCGGTCCCATCGTGTTCATGGTGCTGCTGCTGGACATGCTGATGAGCCGGGTGCTGATGATCGATACCGATGCCGACGGCCATCGTCGCTACCGGCGGGCGCTGCTCTACGACGGCGGGCTGGCGGTGATCATGCTGGTGGCCTGGCTGCCGTTCCTGATCTACCTGGCTGAGGGCTGAGCCCGCCCGGGCCGGAAAAAGCAATCCCTGCACCACCGGCAGGCTGGTGCAGGGATCGTGACACTGGCGGGAACCTACCGAGAACGTCCCTGTTCTCTTTGGCCATCCTGGCCGGCAAGCTCACCTTTCTGGCTTCCGTGCGGCGCATGGCGCGGCGCCGTGGTTCTGCTTCGACGCTCACCTTCCGTGGTGGTAAGAGACAAGATAGTCGGGCGTTGCAGAGGTGTCTGTCAGAAAACGCCGACCGCATCTGTAGGATTCCGTAATGATTGGCAAGGCGTTGAAAGAAAGGGCTTTTTTCCGTTGCCGCCGGTGCCTTGCAGGCATTGTCGCCATAAGCCTGCTGGCGCTGCAGGGCGCCTGTGCCGGCGGTGCCGGCTCTGCGCGCGCGGGGCTGGCCTGCGAGCCCGGCGGCGGCATCCCGGTGCTCGACTACACGCTGATCCGCACCCTGCCGCATGATCCGGCCGCGTTTACCCAGGGGCTGTTGATCGCGGATGGCTGGCTGTACGAGAGCACCGGTCTGTACGGTGAGTCCAGCGTGCGCCGGCATGAACTGCAGAGCGGCAGGGAGCTGGCCCGGACCGCGCTGCCGGCCGGGCTGTTCGGCGAGGGGCTGGTGCTGGCACAGGGACGGCTCTACCAGCTGACCTGGCGGGAAGGGGTGGTGCGCAGCTACCGGCCGGAAGATCTGCAGCTGCTGGCGTCGTGGCGCATCGACGGCGAGGGCTGGGGGCTGGCTTTCGACGGTCGCCACCTGATCCAGAGCGACGGCAGCGCCACGCTGTTCTTTCGCGATCCCGGCGATCTGCGGGAAGTCCGGCGGCTCCAGGTAACTGCGGCCGGCAGGCCGGTGCGCGGGCTCAATGAGCTGGAATACGTCGGCGGACGGGTGTTCGCCAACCTTTACCCTACCGACTGCGTGGCGGTCATCGATGCGGCCGGCGGCAGCGTTGTCGGCTGGCTGGATCTGGGCGGGCTGGCCCGCCGCGCAGCGGCCGAAGCGCCAGGGACGGACGTGACCAATGGCATCGCCTATGACCCTGCGGCCGGCAGCTATTACGTCACCGGCAAATACTGGCCGTTCCTGGCCGAGATCCGCATCGACGGCCTTAGCGTCCGCCCAGCCGCAGATCCACGATGACCGGATCGTGATCCGAAGAGCGGTAGGGCTGCTGCGGCGCCGGCCAGCCGCGTACGGCCGGTTCGTCGGCGTTGATGTGCCAGATTCGGACCGCGGTGACCTGCGACGCCAGGCTGTCAGTCGCGAGCGCGTAGTCCAGATAGCCGGCCCGGCCGTCGAACACATAGGTGTAGGCGCGCTTGCCGAGCCGCTGTCCGACCAGGTCGACATAGCCGGCAGCCGCCATTGCCCGTAGCGGGTCCTCGCGGGCATAGGCATTGAGGTCGCCCATGATCAGGACGTCGGGATCGCCGCTCCCGGTCGGGTCGGTGGCCAGCCAGTCGGTCAGTGCCTGGGCGGCCCGGGTGCGGGTCAGGTTGCAGTGGCCCTGGCCGTCGCCGCGGTCGGGGTCGCCGGCATCGGCGCAGGACGATGCCTTCGACTTGAAGTGGGCGACGGCGACGGTCAGCCGCTCGTTGCTGTCGCGTTGCGTGAAGGTTTGCGCCAGCACCGGCCGGTTGCGGGGCGAGTAGCGGCGATCGACGGCGGTTTCCAGCACCGCCGGCAACCCGTGCGGCCGGACCCGGTCCGGGCGGTAGAGCAGGCCTACCGTTATCGCATCGTCGCCCAGGCGTTGCCGCGGCAGCCGCACCGGCCGGTAGGCGGCTCCGGCGGCACCGCTCAAGGCGCGGGCCAGGTCGGCGATGGCGCTGTCGGGGCCGAAGCCATCGTTTTCCACCTCCATGACGGCGACGACATCCGCTGCCAGGGCGGCCAGAACATGGCCGAGCTGCCCCCGCTGGCGGTGGAATTCGGCGCGGGTGGCAGCGCCACGGGCGGCAGGAAAACCGCCGCCGCGGCCGTCGCCGTTGAAGTAGTTCTGCAGATTGAAGCCGGCAACCCGCAGCTGTCCGGCCGCCGGGGGCGGAGGAGCCGACGGCCGGGGGTTGGCAGGATCGAGCCGGGCCGGAGCGTCCAGCCTCAGGACATAGCCATCGTCGTGCTGGTCGAGCACCCCGCGCAGCCCGGCGAGGCGGTCACCGGCGCGCAGCGGCCGCTCCGCTGCTGGGAACCGACCGGCGACGCGCAGGAGCAGAGGAGGAGCGACGGTCTGGCCAGGCGGCCGCAGCTGGGTCGGCTGATAGAGCCGCTCGGCGGCGATGAGCAGGTAGGAGCTGTCGGGCCCGGGGGCGGCGGCAAGCGTGGCCTTGCCGGCCAGCTCCACCCGCATGCCCTCGAGCGGCTCCAGCGGGGTCTCGGCCGCCAGCGATAACGGGACCGGGTCCGGCAGCGGCGCCCTGCCGCAGCGGAGCAGCCGGCGCAGCTGGGTCAGCTCTGTGCGGTTGCGGTGCTCCGCGACCGTTCCCGTGACCCGCACCCGCTCGCCAATCCCGACCGGCCGGTGCCCGGGCGCGAACACGAACAGGCCTTCCGAGGTACGCGGGTCGTCATCGGCCAGGGCGTCCTCCATCTGCACGAAGAACCCCCGCGGCCGGCCCTGGGTCGGGACCCGCGCCACCACTACCGCTTCCACGGTGTGGACCTCGCCCAGCAGCGGGCTGGCAGGGCCGCGGCCCTGGATGACGTGGATCGGCGTTGCCGGGCCGCCGCAGCGCTGCGCCATGGCCGGCGGCAGCCATGCCAGGGCCAGGCAGGGCAGCAGCAGCCGGGCGCCCCGGGTGAACACTCCAGCCGTGGCTGCACGGCAGCGCCGGCGTCGGCCGGCGAGCCAGGATCCTTGCTGCTGATGCGACATCGCGAAGAAGATGACTGAGCCGGGATGGCGCTGCGGCAGGAACTGGCCGGCAGCTCCCGGTCGGCGCTTTTCGATTCGTTCCGGTAAAGGTAACCCGGCGGCGACGGCGGCGTGAACGGGACGCGGCCGCGCAATTCCCGCGCCGCCTTCCGTTATCATCGTCGGCGACCCTAGTTGTTACCGCATCGGCTGCCGTCAGGGCGGCCGTGGAGAATAAACGATGAAAGCCGACATCCTGGTCGCCGGTCGAGTGCCGCCCAACGTCATTCCCCAGTTGCAGGCCGACTTCACCGTGCACGAGCTCACCGACGATACGCAGCTGGCTGCCATCGCACCAAAGGTGCGCGGCATTGCCACCAATGCCGTCCAGGGCGTGTCCGCCGAGCTGCTCGATGCCTTGCCGAACCTGGAGGTGATCGCCTCGTCCGGCATCGGAGCCGATGCCCTGCAGCTCGAGCGGGCACGGGCGCGGGGGATCAAGGTGGCGGTGACGCCGGAGGTGTTGAACGAGGACGTCGCCGACATGGGCATCGCTCTGATGCTGGCCGTCTCGCGCAAGCTCTGCGTCGCCGACCGCAATGTCCGTGCCGGCCGCTGGATGGACGGCCTGGGGTTGGGCTACCGGGTCAGCGGCAAGCGGCTGGGCATCCTGGGGCTCGGCCGGATCGGCCGGGTGCTGGCGAAGCGCGCCGAGGCCTTCGACATGGAGATCGCTTACCACCAGCGCAGCCGCAATCCGGACGTGCCGTATACCTACTTCGGCAGCCTCCTCGAGCTCGCCGCCTTCAGCGATTTCCTGGTGGTGGTCGTGCCCGGCGGTCCGGCCACGCAGAACATGGTGAATCGCGAGGTGCTGGATGCGCTCGGGCCGGACGGGGTGCTGGTCAACATCGGCCGCGGCACGACCGTTGACGAGCCGGAGCTGATCGCCGCGCTCGCCGAGGGCCGCATCCGCGGGGCCGGCCTCGACGTGCTCGCCGACGAGCCGAACGTGCCGGCGGCGCTGCTGGAGCTGGATAACGTCGTGCTGGCGCCGCACTACGCCAGCGCCACGGTGGAGACCCGGCTTGCCATGGGCCAGCTGGTGGTCGACAACCTGCGGGCTCACTTCGCCGGCCGGCCGTTGCTGACCCCGGCCGAGTAGCAGCCGGAAACGACAGAGGCCGCAGGCGCGGCCTCTGTCGACAAGGCGGTGTCAGGGAGCGCCTAGCGCAGGATGGGCTCCAGCCGCTCCAGGTCGTTGATCACCCGCCACTTGCCGCCGCCGGCCTCGACCCGCTGCTGCCAGTAGGCCAGGCGGTTCAGGTATTCGCGCGGATCGATGTTGTCGGTGCGCAGCTTGGTGACGTTCAGGGCGATCACCTCGAAGCCGTCGAGCTGCAATGGCAGGTCGCGGACGTAGCCCTTCTTCAGCTCTTCCTGCATGTCGGAGAAGATCAGGATGATCTTGCGGCCGGTACCGGCTTCGTTGAGGTATTCGATGGCCTGCAGCAGGCCACCGGTGATGTCGGTATAGGCGCTCGACCTGGCGGTCTTGACGAAGTTGTCGACCGTGTCCCGGAACAGGCGCTTTTCCTGATTGGCGCGGCTCGGCTGATCCGAGAAGGCGACCTTGGCGACGATGTTCTTCTCGGTGAAGCTGCTGGTGTCGATGCGGGCGACCGCAAAGGAATCGCCCGGATTCAGCTGCGAGAGCACGTAATTGATGATGTGCTGGGCTTTCTCCAGTTCCTTGGTATAGGTGCCGGAGGTGTCTATCAGCATGTAGACGCCCTGGGTGTTGGCTCCCCGCTCGGCACAGGCGCCGAGCAGGATCAGGGCGGAGCCGAGCGCCAGCGCGCGCAACCATCTGATCATGTATATCTCCTCCCTGGCGTTCAGTGGTCGGCGGTCTGAGCCGCGGTGATTTCTTCCGGCTTGCGGCGGGATTCCTTGATCAGCCGCTCCAGCCAGAGCGGCGCGAAGATCAGCAGGTCATAGACGTGCACCAGCAGGCTGCCGAGGTACCAGGCGAGATTGCCCAGCAGGCGCAGCAGCCAGGTCAGGGCCCGCAGCAGTCCGACGCCGAGCAGCCCGAGCACGGTACGGCTGGAATGGAAGAAGGACTCCAGCGGAATCGCCACGAACACCAGCGCAAACGGCAGGATGAAGCCCATGCCCATCTGCGCCGCGGTCGTGATCCAGCGGCCGGCCGAATCGACGACCATCGCTTCATCGCTGAGCAGCGAGCGCACCAGCGCGGCATCGTCCTGCGCCAGCAGCTCGCGCATGTAGGCAAGCCCGGCTTCGATGCTGGCCAGCGCGAACAGGAAGAAGAAGGTGACCCAGATCATCTTCACCCGCAGGTTGTCGTTCAGCGCGGCGATGACCGGGAACAGTCGCGTGATGCGCAGCGCCTCCATCAGATACAGGCCCAGCGCGATCTCGACGAAGATGATCACCAGCGCGGCGATGTCGGCGGCCCGGAAGCCCATCAGCAGCGTGTTGCCGCCGACCATTTCCTGCATCGGCCTGGCGATCAGGTTGAAGTTGATCATGGCGCCGCCGATCGCGATCAGCAGCACCAGTCCGGAGATGAAGAACTGGGTGAGCGAGGAGGACGACAGCATGCGCACGGCACGGTCGGTGTCTTCGCTCAGCGTCTTGTAGTGCTGCATGTGGCGGTCGACCACCTGGGCACGTTCGCGCAGCGATTCGACATTGCGGTCGAGCTTCTGCAGCAGGCTGATCACCTGCCGCCACAGCGGCATCATCTTCACCAGCAGCAGATGGCGCTCGCGGCTGGAGCGGCGGAACTCGTCGACCACCATGTCGTTGGCCTTGACCATGGAGGTGTGGATGTCTTCCAGCACCCGGGCCACCATGGGCTCGTTCTTGGCCGGGATCTTGGCGATGGCATCGACCGCCTGGGCCCACAGCGGCGGCTCCGGCGGCACGTCGATGCTCTTTTTGTAGTCTTCCTCGATCGCGGTGATTCTCTCGCGCAGCTCGCGCTGCAGGGCCGGGCACTGCGCCAGCTCATCGTTGACGGCCTGCTCGACCCGCTGGAATTCCCGCTCGATCTGCCGTTCGGCCGCTTCGCGACCCTGTTCCAGCAGGACTTCCCGGTTGCGTTCCGCCAGGCGCCGCTCGGCCTGCGCCACCGAGCGCGCCGACAGTCGCAGGGCGTTGCGCAGCGACCGGCTCAGCGACACCAGCAGCCGGTGCGCCGGCTGTCGGGCGATGTAGAGCAGGACGGTGAGCAGCAGGAACCAGACCAGCACCGACAGAAAGGGGCTAGGCGTGATCGAAAGGAGCTCGGACATGAGTGCCTCCGTTGCCACGACAGCGCTGTCCAACCGTGCCGCCTGAAGACGGTCTGCACGCTGCGTGCGACTGGCCATGAGCAGCGCGAGGTGGCGAGCTCGCCGCCTGCCTGGCCGTTTATGGTTGTTGCCCAGCGCAGTTTTCCACGGCCGGCAAGGCCAAACCGTGAACTGCATCACTTGCCACTGCTGCCCGCCGCCGTCCAGGCCGGCGCCGGGCAAAAGGCGCTATCCTTCCGCCTCGGCCGGCGCCGCGCGCCGGCGGTGTAGTACCCCAGAATATTCGAGCAGACAGATGCAAGCGACAGACTACGATATTCCCGGCGACTTCCGCCATTGGGATGGCGATGCCGCCGAGGATCACATCGGCCCGTTCTTCTACCGGCCCGTTGCCGGCGGCATCGAGACGGCCTTCCGTCCGCGCCCCCATAACTGCAATTCCAGCGGTGCGGTGCACGGCGGCGTACTGATGACGTTCATCGACTACACCCTGTGCGTGGCGGCGGTGGCCGGTACCGATGAGCGGGTCGTCACCGTCAGCTGCAACAGCGAATTCATCGCCGCGGCGCGACCGGGCGCCCTGCTGATCGGTCGCGGCGAGGTGATTCGCCGTACTGGCTCGCTGGTGTTCACGCGTGGCACCATCGAGGCCGACGGCGAGACCGTGCTGACCGCGAGCGCGGTGGTCAAGCGCATCCGCCGCTGACAGGGGAGAGGAGAAGCATCATGTTCTACAGGCTCGAAGACCGCCAGGTGGAGCGTATCGGCGGCCCGCACTTCGTTGCCCACAACGCCACCCTGATCGGCTCGGTGGTGCTGCACCCTAACGCCAGCGTCTGGTTCAACGTGGTGATCCGGGCCGACAACGATCCCATCGTCATTGGCGAGGACAGCAATGTCCAGGACGGCTCGGTGCTGCATACCGACACCGGCTATCCGCTCACCATCGGCCGCGGCGTCACCGTCGGCCACAAGGCCATGCTGCACGGCTGCAGCATCGGCGACTACAGCCTGATCGGCATCAATGCCGTGGTGCTCAACGGCGCCAAGATCGGCAAGTACTGCCTGATCGGCGCCAACGCCCTGATCCCGGAAGGGGTGGAAATCCCCGACGGCTCGCTGGTGCTCGGCTCGCCGGGCCGGGTCAAGCGCACGCTGGGCGATGCCGAGCGGGCCATGCTGGAGGCGAGCGCCGCCCATTACGTCGAGAATGCCCGGCGTTATCTGCAGCATCTGCAGCGACAGGATTGAACTCCATCGATGGCCGCATTGCCTAAATCCACGTTTGTAGGAAGGCTCCGGTTCCCTATACTAAGAGCCTGATCGCAAAGGTTTGCTATTCCTGACCATCACCGAAGAGAGGTTGTAGATGGCCACCAATACGACTGCCGTACGCACCAGCCAGGCGGCACTCGCCACCAACAAGGTCCTGCGCAACACCTACCTCCTGCTGTCGGCGACGCTCGCCTTCAGCGCGCTCATGGCCGGCGTCGCCTACGCCTTCGGGCTGCCTTACCTCGGTCCGTGGATCACGTTGATCGGTTACTTCGCGCTCCTGTTCGCCGTGCACAAGACGGCGGACAGCGCCTGGGGCCTGCTGTCGGTGTTCGCGCTGACCGGTTTCATGGGCTTCACACTCGGGCCCATCCTCA
>JAJUFY010000036.1 GCA_029263635.1 Ectothiorhodospiraceae bacterium
ACAGGCCGCGCAGCAATGTGGCCGCCAGCACGCCGATCACGCCCAGCGGCACCACCAGCATGACCGCGGTGGGTATGGCCCAGCTTTCGTACAGCGCCGCCAGGCACAGGAACACCACCAGCAGCGACAGGGTATACAGCAGCGGCGTCTGGGCACCGGCCTGGCGCTCCTGATACGACAGTCCGGTCCAGGCCACGCCGGTGCCGGCCGGCAGGCTGGCGGCCAGCCGCTCGATCTCGGCCATGGCTTCGCCGGTGCTCACGCCGGGAGCAGCCTCGCCCTGGATCTCCACGGCCGACACGCCCTCGTAGCGCTCCAGGCGCGGTGAGGCATAGGTCCAGTGCCAGCTGGCGAAGGCGGGGAACGGCACCATCTCGCCCTGGTCGTTGCGCACCGACCAGAGGTTGAAGTCCTGGGGCAGCATCCGAAACGGCGCGTCGGCCTGCATGTACACGCGCTTGACCCGGCCGCGGTCGATGAAGTCATCGATGTACTGGCCGCCCCAGGCCGTACCGAGCACGCTGTTGATGGCGTTCATCGACAGTCCCAGCGCCGCCGCCTGTTCGGTGTCGATGTCGAGGGCGAACTGCGGCGTGTCGTCCAGGCCGTTCGGCCGCACGTTGGTAAGCAGGGCACTCTGCGCGGCGGCACCGAGCAGCTGGTTGCGGGCAGTCATCAGAGCATCGTGGCCCAGGCCGGCGTTGTCCTGCAGATAGAACACGAAACCGGCCGCCGTGCCCAGCTCCGGCACGGCCGGGGGTGCGAAGGCGAAGGCCAGGGCATCGCGGATCTCGCCGAGCGCTGCCATCGCCCGCATGGCGACCGCCTCCACGCCCAGCTCGGCTGCCTCCCGCAACGCCCAGTCCTTGAGCTTGATGAAGGCAATGCCGGTGTTCTGGCCGGTGCCGCTGAAGCTGAAGCCCTGCACGCTGAACACCGATTCCACCGTGTCCGGTTCGTTCTCCAGGAAATGCTGCTCGAGCTTGGCAATGGACGCCATGGTCCGCTGCTGGGTGGCGCCGACCGGGGTCTGAATCTGGGCCATCAGCACCCCCTGGTCTTCCGCCGGCAGGAAGGAGCTGGGCAACCGCAGGAACAGCACCGCCATCAGCGCCACCAGCACCGCGAACACCGCCAGGAAACGCTTGCGCCGGCCCAGGATGCCGCGCACCGCGCCCCGATACTTCCTGCTGCCGCGGTCGAAGTTGCGGTTGAACCAGCCGAAGAAGCCTTTCTGGGTGCCGTGATCGCCCTTGGCCACCGGCTTGAGCATGGTGGCGCACAGGGCGGGCGTGAGCACGATGGCGACCAGCACCGACAAGGCCATGGCCGAGACGATGGTGGCCGAGAACTGCCGGTAGATCACGCCGGTGGAGCCACCCAGGAAAGCCATGGGCACGAACACCGCCGACAACACCAGGCCGATCGCCACCAGCGCGCCGGTAATCTGGTCCATGGACTTGCGGGTGGCTTCCTTGGGCGACAGTCCTTCCTCGCTCATGATGCGCTCGACGTTCTCCACCACCACGATGGCGTCGTCGACCAAGAGACCGATCGCCAGCACCATGGCGAACATGGTGAGCATGTTGATCGACAGCCCAAGCGCAGCCAGCATCCCGAAGGTGCCGAGCAGTACCACCGGCACCGCGATGGTCGGAATCAGCGTGGCCCGGAAGTTCTGCAGGAACAGGAACATCACCAGGAACACCAGCGCGATGGCTTCGAGCAGGGTGTGCACCACGCCTTCGATGGCCACCCGCACGAAGGGCGTGGTGTCGAACGGCACGACCACGCTCAGACCCGGCGGGAAGTTGCGCGCCAGATCGGCCAGCGCCGCCTCGACGGCGGCGGCGGTGTCCAGCGCATTGGCGCCGGTGGAGAGCGAGATCGCCATGCCGATGGCCGGCTGGCCGTTGTAGCGGCTGATGAAGTCGTAGTTCTCGGCGCCCAGTTCCACCCGTGTCACATCGCCGAGCCGCAGCACCGAGCCGTCCGGATTGCTGCGCACGACGATGTTGCGGAACTGCTCCGCGGTCTGCAGCCGCTGCTGGGCGCTGATGGTGGCGTTGAGCTGCTGGTTCTCGACGGCCGGGGTGCCGCCGAGCTGGCCGGCCGCCACTTGGGCATTCTGCGCCTGCACGGCGGCGACCAGGTCCGACGGCATGAGCCGGTAGACCTCGAGCTCGTTCGGGTTGAGCCAGATCCGCATCGCGTACTGCGCGCCGAAGACCTGCACGGTGCCGACCCCCTGGACCCGGCTGATCGGGTCGACCAGGTTGGCGGTCACGTAGTCGGCGATGTCGGTCCTGTCCATCTCGCTGTTTTCCGACACGAAACCCAGCACCATCAGAAAGCCGGTACTGGCCTTGGTGACGCTCACGCCCTGGCGCTGCACTTCCTGCGGCAGCAGCGGCATGGCGAGTTGCAGCTTGTTCTGCACCTGCACCTGGGCGATGTCGGGGTCGGTCCCGGTCTGGAAGGTGAGCGTCAGCGACGCCATGCCGTCGGACGAGCTCTCCGCCGACATGTACAGCAACCCGTCGAGGCCTTTCATGTTCTGCTCGATGATCTGGGTCACCGAGTTTTCCACCACCTGCGCCGAGGCTCCCGGATAGGTGGCGCGGATGTTGACGGTAGGCGGCGCGATGGTCGGGTACTGGGCGATCGGCAGGGTGAAGATTGACAGCCCGCCCGCCAGCATGATGATGATGGCGATGACCCAGGCGAAGATCGGCCGATCGATGAAGAATCGCGCCATTGCCGCCGCCCTTACTGCCTGGGCCCTGTGGCGGCCGCCGTTTGCTGAGCCGCCGGATCAGGCGTCGATGCCATCGCCGGCTCGACTTCGGTCGGCTGCACCGGCGCTCCCGGGGCGACCTTCTGCAGCCCCTCAACGATCACCCGGTCGCCGGCGGCCAGCCCGTCCTCCACCAGCCACTGGTCGCCCATGGCGCGGCTGACCCGTACCTGCCGTTGCTCGACGGTATTGTCGGCAGCGACCACCAGCGCGGTGGCATTGCCCTTGGGGTCGCGGGTAATGCCTTGCTGCGGCGCCAGGATCGCCTGCTGCCGCTGGGCCAGGCTGACCTGGGCACGCACGTACATGCCCGGCATCAGCAGAAACTCCGGGTTGGGGGCCACCACCCGCAGCAGGAGGCTGCCGGTGCTCGGATCGACCGTGACGTCGGTAAAGGTCAGCCGCCCCTGGTGGGGATAGCGGCTGCCGTTTTCGAGCAGGATGGTCACCGGCACGTCGGTGGCACTGCTGACACTGCCGGCTTCCAGTTCCTGCCGCAGCGCCAGCAGCTCGTTGGCGGACATGGTCAGATCGACATGGATCGGATCCAGCTGCTGCACCGTGGTCAGCGGCTGGGCCTGATTGGCTGTCACCAGCGCGCCCTGGGTCACCGCCGAGATCCCTGCACGGCCGCTGATGGGGGAGCTGATCTGGGCATACTGGAGCGCGATGCGGCGCTGCTGCACAGCCGCCTGCGCCACTTTCACCTCGGCCTCGGCCTGGCGCAGCGCCGCCACGGCACTCTCATAGTCCTGGCGGCTGATGGCGTTGGTCTTGATCAGCTTCCGTGCCCGAGCCGCAGCGGGCTTGGCCGCCTCCACGGCAGCCTGCGCCCGGGCCAGGGTCGCCTCGGCGCTGGCCAGGTCGGCTTGATAAAGGGCGTCGTCCAGCTGGTACAGCGGCTGGCCTGCTTCCACCTGGCTGCCTTCCTTGAACAGCCGCTGCTCGACAACCCCCGACACCTGCGGCCGGATCTCCGCGATCACCGACGGGCTGGTACGCCCGGACAGCTCCCGCGTCAGCGTCACCGGCCGGGCTTCCAGCGTCACCACCGTCACCGGTACCGGGCCGGCCTCCGGCTGGGAGGGCGGCTCGCCCTGGCAGGCGGCCAGACCCATCCCCAGCAGCGACATGAAAACCAGACGTAACGCCAAGTTGCGGAAAATCACGAAGGCCTCGCTGGCTTGCGGAACGCAACCCCTGGCACGACTGGCGGCAGGCGGGGCGGCAGCAACAGGCCCCTTAGTTAGGGGCAAGCCCCGGATTCCCAAGCAAGCACAGAGCAAGCGGCCGAACGATCCGCGGCTGCCGGCAGAGCTTGCCCGGCTTGCCGGCGGCCACTAGCATGTTGTCGGTTCTGAAAGCGGCTTACTCGGGCGGTGCCGGGAAAGTGTTAAAGCAAAGAAGAATATGCACGCTGTCCTGGCGCACTGTGGTCGTGGCGCTGGCCCTGCTGCCGGCCGCCGTCGGCGCCCCTCCTACCGACAGCATGGAGCAGCGGGTACAGCCCTGTATCGCCTGCCACGGCGAGCAGGGCATCGACCTGGAAAGCGGCTACGTGCCGCGCCTGCATGGCAAGCCGGCCGGCTACCTGTACAACCAGCTGGTCAATTTCCGCGAAGGCCGCCGCAACAATCGCGCCATGGTCATCATGGTCAGCCATCTCGCCGACGACTACCTGTGGGAGATGGCCGAATACTTCGCGACCCGCGATGTGCCATACCCACCGCCGGCATCGCCCCCCGCCAATGCGCAGCTGGCTACCCGCGGCCGGATCCTGGCCACCGAGGGCGATCCGGCCAGGGATATTCCCGCTTGCCAGACCTGCCACGGCGAGCGCCTTACCGGAGTGCTGCCCAACACGCCAGGGCTGCTGGGCCTGCCCAGCCATTACCTGGCTGCCCAGCTTGGCGCCTGGCGGGCTGGCACGCGCGAGGCCGCCGCTCCGGACTGCATGCATGCCATTGCCGAGCGGCTGACGGGGATGGATATACAGGCGGTATCGCTCTGGATTGCCGCGCAGCCGGTGCCGGCCGACACCAGTCCGATAGCTGGCCCGGTAGCCGAGCCGCC
The DNA here is from genome assembly GCA_029263635.1 of Ectothiorhodospiraceae bacterium. Lineage (GTDB taxonomy): Bacteria > Pseudomonadota > Gammaproteobacteria > Nitrococcales > AK92 > JAAYIK01. The sequence continues at coordinate 4,871 of JAJUFY010000036.1, forward strand.
GATGGAATGCGGCAGCGTGCCGCTGCCGGGACAATGAGCATGCGCATGAGTTACCTCCTCACCCTGGTCCTGGCCGGCGCGCTATCATCAGCCGCCGCACAGCCTGCCGCCGCGCCCGAACAGGTCGCGCGCGGCGAGTATCTGGCACGCATCGGCAATTGCGCCGGTTGCCATACCGCCCCCGGCGGCGCCGATTTCGCCGGCGGCCGGGCGATCGACAGCCTGTTCGGCACCTTCTACGCCCCGAATATCACCGCCGATGCGGACACCGGCATCGGCCGCTGGAGCGCCGACGATTTCTGGCAGGCCATGCACAACGGCAAGCGCGCCGATGGCTCGGCGATGTATCCGGCCTGTCCGTATCCCAACTACACCCATGTTCACCGCGAGGACATCGACGCCATATACGCCTATCTGCGCTCGCTGCCGCCTGTGCAGCAGCAGAACCGGGCGCACGAACTCTCGTTCCCGGCGTCGGCGCGGCCACTGGTGAGCCTGTGGCAGTGGCTGTTCTTCAAGCCAGGCAGCTTCCAGGACGATCCGTCCCAGACGCCGGCCTGGAACCGCGGCGCCTATCTGGTGCAGGGGCTCGGCCATTGCAGTGCCTGCCATGCCGAGCGTAACGCTTTCGGCGTCAGCCGCGGCGACGGCAGCGCACCGGGAGCGCGCATCCGCAACTGGTATGCGCCCTCGCTGTATTCCAGCGCCGAGGCCGGTCTGCAAGCCTGGCCGGTGGAGAAGGGCGCGGCGCTGCTGCGCCACGGCAAGGCCGAGGAAGCGTCTGCCATGGGACCGATGGCCGACGTGGTGTTCCAGAGCCTGCAGTACCTGACCGAGGCCGACGCCATGGCCATGGCCACCTACCTGCATGCCTTGCCGGATCATGACACCGAGCCTGCCGTGCGCCTGCTGCCCGTGCGCCAGGCGGACCTGCCGGCGGTCATGCAGCGCGGCCAGAAGATCTACGAAGAACACTGTCAGGACTGCCACGGGCGGGACGGCGAGGGCAGCCTGGCGGCACCCGCGCTGGCCGGCAACCGCGCCGTCGTCCTCGCCGATCCGACCAACCTGCTCAACGTCATCCGCGACGGCGGCTATCCGCCCAGCACCGGCGGCAACCCGCGCCCCTACGGCATGCCGCCGTTCGGCTTCCTGAACGACGTCGAGCTCGCCGCCCTGGCCACGTACATCCGCACCAGCTGGGGTAACGCCGGCACGCCGGTCTCGTCGGCCAACGTGACCCGGAAGGACTAGGGCCCGGCTGCGCGCCCGACCAGGGCGAAGGCGGCGATCCCCAGCAGCGCCCAGGCGGCCATCACGCCGATCATTGGCCAGATGCTGCCGCCGCCGAGCAGGGCGCCGACCAGTGGCGCGGTGAGCGCGCCGCAGCCCATCTGCAGGCTGCCCGACAGGCCAGCCGCGGTACCGGCCGCCTCAGGCCTGACGCTGATGGCGCCGGCGACGCCGCTGGGCATGACCATGCCGTTGCCGACGCCGACGAAGAACATCGGCATGAACAGCGCCACCGGATGCATGTAGCCCAGGCCGAAAGCGGCGGCCATGACGGCGACGCTGCCCAGCACCATGAAGCTGCCGGCCAGGATCAGCCGGTTGGGGCCAATGGTGGTGGCACGCCGGGCGGTGAAGAAGTTGCCGAGGATGTAGCCCAGCGATACGGCACCGAAATAGATCCCGTATTCCAGCGGGGTACGACCCATGAGCTCCACCACCACATAGGACGCGCCGGCGACGAAGCTGAAGAACACGGCGCTGTTGAAGGCCGTTGTGAGCGCGTAGCCCCAGAACAGCCGCGAGCCGCCCAGCTTGGCGTAGCCGCGCAGCATCTGGCCGATGGCGCCGGTCGGCCCGCAGTGGCAGTTGGTTTCCGGCAATCGCAGCAGGACGCCGGCCAGGGTCAGCGCGCTGAACAGCAGCAGGAAGACGAACGAAGCCTGCCAGCCGTAGACGCCGTCCAGCGCACCGCCGATGCTCGGCGCCAGCATGGGGGCGACCGCCATGCCCATGGTCACGTAGCCGATCATGCTGGCTGCCTGCTCGCGGCCGTAGAGGTCGCGTACCACGGCTCGGCTCAGCGTGATCCCGGCGCAGCCGCCCACCGCCTGCAGCACACGACCGGCCAGCAGCAGCCCGATATCGGCGGCGATGAGGCAGAGCAGGCTGCCGAGCACGAACGCCGCCAGACCGGCCAGCAGCACCGGCCGGCGGCCGTAACGGTCCGACAGCGGGCCGATGAACAGCTGGCCGATGGCGACGGTGAGCAGATAGAGCGACAGGGTGAGCTGGATGGCGGCGAAGTCGACGCCGAAGTCCGCCGCCATGCCCGGCATGGACGGCAGATAGATGTTGATGCCGAGCGGGCTGACCGCCGCGACGGCCACGAGCAGCAGGATGAATCCCCGACCGGACGCAGCCGAGGACGAGGAGGCAATGGCAGCCCCGGCGTCCGTCTCAGTGTCGGTCGAGGGTGATCTCATGCGCTGTCTGACAGATGGTTGGCAGCGGATGCCAGTTCGTGAATGGTGAAGAGCGCTATAAGACGCCTGGCCCGGCCAACTTGCAAGTGCCGCGCGCCGGGAATGCCATCGACCGCCCGGCAGCGAGCCTTGGCCGAGGCCGATGGAACTCGGCAGGTTCGGCCATACATTCGGCGCGAGGTGGCGGCATGGGAGCCGCTTTTCCGCGAACCATTCTCCGGGAAGGAGCGACATGATGAAAAAGGAAGTTTCAGCAAAGAGCCAGGGCCTCAAGGTGGCGGAACAAAGGGAGCTGGCGACACCGACCGATCTCGACGCCTCTGCGGTGGCCGCCATTACCGAGACCATGAACGGGGTGCTGGCGGACGTGTTTGCCCTCTACCTGAAGACCAAGAACTTCCACTGGCACATGAGCGGGCCGAATTTCCGCGACTACCATGAGCTGCTCGACGAGCATGCCGACCAGCTATTGGCGATGACCGACCCGATCGCCGAGCGGATCCGCAAGATCGGCGGCAACACGATCCGCTCGGTCGGCCATGTCGCCCGCCTGCAGCGGCTGTCGGACAACGACGCGGAGTTCGTGGAACCGCTGGACATGCTGGCCGAGCTGTGCAGGGACAACAAGGCCCTGACCGCGAGCCTGCGCGAGGCGCACGAAGTGTGCGACGAGCAGGGCGATTCCGCCACCACCAGCCTGATCGAAAACTGGATCGACGAGACCGAAGAGCGGACCTGGTTCCTCTACGCCATTACCCAGCAGCAGGGCGGCACCCGGCACTAGCGCGGACCGGGCGCAGGGCGATTCCCTGCGCCCGCTAGCCCGGACTGGGCGCGGTCAACGGCCGGGACTCCAGGACCGGTGCCGGCGGCAGGCCGGTAACTTCGAGGATTTCCTGCTCATCGAGGGTCTCGCGGGCCAGCAGGGCCTGGACCAGCGCATCCAGCTGCGCCCGGTGCTGGCGCAGCAGCCGCTTGGCCAGCTCGTAGCTCTCGTTGATGATGCGCTGCACCTCGGCATCGAGCAGGCGGGCCGTGTCTTCGCTATAGGGCCGGTCGCCACCGTAGCCGCCGCTGGTGCCAAGGTAGGGATTCTGGCGCGGAGCCAGCTGCACCAGCCCGAGCGCATCGCTCATGCCCCAGCGCGCCACCATGTTGCGGGCGAGGCTGGTGGCCTGTTCGATGTCGTTCTCGGCGCCGGTGGTGCGGGTGCCGTACACCACTTCCTCGGCCGCGCGGCCGCCCAGCATGCCGACCAGCCGGGCCCGTAGATACGCCTCCGGATAGTTGTAGCGGTCGGCCGGCGGCCGCTGATAGGTAATGCCCAGCGCCTGTCCGCGCGGCACGATGCTGACCCGGTGCACCGGATCGGCGCCGGGCATCACCAGCCCGAGGATGGCATGGCCGCCCTCGTGATAGGCGATGCGCTCGCGGTCGGCCTGAGACAGCAGAATCGGCCGCTCCGGACCGAGCAGGATCTTTTCCAGGGCGTCGAGAAAGTCTTTCTGCTGCACCGTGTCCTGCTCGCGGCGGGCTGCCAGCAGCGCCGCCTCGTTCACCAGATTCTTGAGGTCGGCGCCGGAGAGGCCGGGCGTTGCCGTGCCGAGCTCGCCGAGGTCGACGTCGGGCGCCAGCGGCACCTGGCGCGTGTGCACCTCGAGAATGGCCTTGCGGCCGATCTTGTCCGGCAGGTTCACCACCACCCGCCGGTCGAAGCGGCCGGCCCGCAGCAGCGCCCGGTCCAGCACCTCGGGCTGATTGGTGGCGGCCAGCACGATTACCCCTTCCTTGCTGGAAAAGCCGTCCATTTCGGTGAGGATCTGGTTCAGGGTCTGCTCCTGCTCGCTGGCGCCGCCGATCGCGACCTGACCACGGGCACGGCCGATGGAGTCGATCTCGTCGATGAAGATGATGGACGGTGCATGCTCGCGGGCCTGCCGGAACAGATCGCGGACCCGGGCGGCGCCGACGCCGACGATCATCTCGACGAACTCGGCGGCGCTCATGGAGAAGAACGGCACGCCTGCCTCGCCGGCCACGGCCTTGGCCAGCAGGGTCTTGCCGGTGCCGGGCGCACCGACCAGCAGCACGCCCTTGGGTGCGGTGCCGCCCAGACGGGTGTATTTCTCCGGGTTCTTGAGGAAATCGACGATCTCGACCAGCTCGTTCTCGGCTTCGTCGATGCCGGCCACGTCGTCGAAGGTGACCTTGGTCTCCTGCTCGATGTCGTAGCGGCGCGCCTGGCTCTTGCCGAATCCCATCAGGCCGCTGCCCTGGCGGGCAGCGCGCCGGAACAGCCAGATATAGAAGCCGATGATGGCAAGCGCCGGCCCGAAGCCGATCAGCAAGGTCAGCCAGGGACTGCCGCCGGTCTCGATGGGCTCGGCCCGGATCTCGACGCCATGATCGATCAGCAGCTGCTCGAAGCCGGGGTCGATGAAGCTGGGCAGGGTGGTGCGAAAATGATCCACCAGGCGCGGTTCTTCCGCCGGCTCGTCGGCGCGGCGCGCCGGCGTCCACTCGACCGGCGTTTCGAACCGGCCTTCGATGGACTCCCCGCGGCTGTAGATGGACTCCACGTTCTCGCCCACCACCTGTTCGCGGAACAGCGTGTAGGGGACTCGCACGACCGGATCCGGTGCCGGCAGGAAGAAGGTCGAGACCAGGTAATTCACCGCCAGCAGCACCAGGAAGATCAGCCAGATCCAGTTCGGCGGGAGGGCAGGCCGGTCGTTGCCGTCCGGCTTGCCACCAGCCTGCCGCCGCTGCCGGTTCGCATCGGGCGGCCTGGTCTGCCGTAAGGGAAGCTGCCACCAGGGCATGACGCCGCTTGGTCCTCGTCAGTCGCTCGTCGACAGGTGCTAACAGTGGGGGCAGCTGCCGCGGGCTTCACGCCTGCCGCCGCGAACGGCATGGGGCGTACTTGAGAAACTGCCGCCACAGGCCCACAGAAACCCGAGAGCGGGAGCGGCCCCGGAGCCGGCCAGGGAGACGGGCATGAACGAAAGCAAGATTGCGGTTTTCGTCGGCAGCTTGCGGCAGGACTCCTACAACCGCCGGCTGGCGCGGGCGGTAGAGAAACTGGCACCGCCGGAGCTTTCCTTCCAGACCATTCGGATCGACGACCTGCCGCTGTACAACCAGGACTTCGACAACGCCTATCCGCCTGCTGCCAGTCGTCTCAAGCAGGAGGTCGCATCGGCCGATGCGCTGCTGTTCGTCACCCCCGAATACAACCGCTCGGTCCCCGGCGTCTTGAAGAATGCCATCGACATCGCTTCGCGCCCCTACGGGACCAACTCGTTCGCAGGCAAACCGGCCGCCGTGCTGGGCTGCTCCATCGGCTCGATCGGCACCGCGCTGGCGCAGCAGCACCTGCGCAACATGCTGGCCTACCTGGATGTCCCGACGCTGGGGCAGCCGGAAGTGTTCATCCACTTCACTGACGATCTGATCGCCGCCGACGGCACCATCAGCAAGCCGGGAACGCAGCAATTCCTGCAGGCTTTCGTCGACCGCTATGTGGCCTGGATAAGGGGCTTCCTGCCCTGAAGCCGCTGGCTGCTGGCGTTGCTGCGCCTGGCAACGGCCCGGTTCATGCCGTCAGTAGGGTATGCTTGCGCCAACGATGCGGCAGCCGGCCGGCCGCAGTGGCTGCGCGCCGCCTTCCTCGTTTCTCTGGACTGAGCAGGAGTGCTCGTGGCTGGACGTATTCTGCAAAGATGAAGGCGTTGCGACAGGTCGAGAAGGACGAGCTGGAAGCGCTTTCATCGCTGCGGGAGCTGGCCGACCAGGCCTTTTCGCGGGCCGCCGGCGCGCCGGTGGTCGGCGGCAATCACGTCAGCCTGCTGCGCGACGCCGAGGAGAACTACCCGGCCTGGCTCGCTGCCATCCGCGCAGCGCGACGCCATATCCACTTCGAAACCTACATCTTCTACGACGACGACACCGGTCGCGAGTTCGCCGACGCCCTGATCGCCAAGGCGCGCGATGGCGTGACCGTGCGGCTGATCTACGACTGGCTGGGGAATTTCGGCAAGGGCTCGCGGCGGCTGTGGAATGCGCTGCGGGAGGCGGGCGTGCAGGTGCGCTGCTACAACCCGCCACAGCTGGACAGCCCGCTCGGCTGGCTGTCGCGCGATCACCGCAAGATGCTCGCGGTGGATGGCGAGGTAGCCTTTATCACCGGGTTGTGCGTGGGGCGGGTGTGGAAAGGCGACCCGAAGCGCGGCATCGCGCCGTGGCGGGACACCGGTGTCGAGATCCGCGGCTGCGCAGTCGCCGACGTCGAGCGCGCCTTCGCGCGCATGTGGGCGCTCACCGGCGAGCCGCTGCCGGCCAGCGCGCGCATCGAGACGCCGGCACCGGCCGGCGACATGAGCATGCGCATCGTCGCTACCGAGCCGGCCACCGCCGGCATGCTGCGCCTGGACCAGCTGATCGCGGCGCTGGCGCGCGAACGGCTGTGGCTGACCGATGCCTACTACGCCGGGACGACCTCGTACGTCGAGGCCCTGCGCGCTGCAGCCCGCGACGGCGTCGACGTGCGCCTGCTGCTGCCGAACTCCACCGACATCCCGCTGCTGCGCCCGTTGTCGCGGGCTGGCTATAGGGCGCTGCTGGAAGCCGGGGTGCG
>JAJUFY010000332.1 GCA_029263635.1 Ectothiorhodospiraceae bacterium
CATGTCGAGCATCCGGTCGGCCTCGTCCAGCACCAGGATCTCGATCCGGGACAGGTCCACCGTGCGCTGGGCGGCGTGGTCCAGCAACCGCCCCGGGGTGGCGACCAGGATGTCGACGCCGCGCCGCAGCGCCTCGATCTGAGGGTTGATGCCGACCCCGCCGAAAATCACCGCCGAGCGCAGCGGCAGGTATTTGCCGTAGGCGCGCACGCTCTCCTGCACCTGGGCCGCGAGCTCGCGGGTCGGCGTCAGCACCAGCGCCCGGGGCGACTTGTGGGCAGGACCGTGGCGCAGCCGCTCCAGCAGCGGCAGCGTGAAGCCGGCAGTTTTGCCGGTGCCGGTCTGGGCGCCGGCGAGCAGGTCGCGGCCGGCAAGGACGATGGGAATGGCCTGCGCCTGCACAGGCGTAGGAACGGTATAGCCCTGCTCGGCGACAGCCTGCAGGATCTCGGCCGACAGGCCGAGCTTAGCGAATGACATAGAACTAGGATTCCTCGATCCCACCGACCGTCAACGTAACGGCCCGATCACGGCGAGAGGTATTCAGGCGTCGGTAGGGATCCTGGCGGGGAACACCGCGACGAAGGACGGGCGTGCAGACGGAACCTGCATCCCTGCGATTGCCAGAGATCGCGGGGATCTCAGGGCGCATGATCGGAGAGCGCCGCGACAATGCGTAGGCGCAGTATAACGGCATCGCCATCGTTGGCAAGCGGCGATTGCCGATGGCCAGGCAGCATTGCCGGCCGGTAGGAACCTGGCGCATTGACCATGCCGCATGGAGCGGGCAGCATGATGTCTGCGGCCTCCGGCTGAGGGTCAACGGAACGACCCGACACAGCACACACCAAGGAGAGGGACTCAGGCATGGAGCCACCATTATTTAACCGGCGGCGCGGCCACGCTGCGCTGCGTCCGCCCATGCGCCAGCCGTTCATTCCAGAGCGTTTCCCCGCCGGCGACAGCGCGCCGCCCTCAGGCAGGCACCGCCTGCCGGACGATGTTCTCTCCCAACGGCTGCAGGCCAGCAGCGTCTTGCTGGCGGCTGCCAATCCGCACCTGCAGTGGGTATCCACCCTGCTCGCCGATGTCCGGCACATCGTGTCGCTGACCGATGCCGACGGCATCCTGGTGCGGTCTGCCGGCAACTGGCCGGAACGCGAGGCACTCGGTCTGCTGCCCGGCTACGACTGGTCGGCGGACGCAGCGGATACCAGTGCAGCCGGTACGGCGCTGGTCCGCGATCGACCGGTGGCCCTGGCAGTCGACCGTCCGGCCCGCAGCCGAGCCTGTGCCGCCGCGCCAATCCACGGCACCGACGGTCAGGTGATCGGCGCCATCGAGATCAGCACGCCAACCGATCAGCCCGATCCCGGCCGGCTGGCCTTGGCCGGGCAGGCTGCCCAGGCCATCGAGCAGAGCCTCGCTGCCACGGCCATGAACTGGCAGGCGGAATCGATCCGCCTGCTGCAGCTGATGGCCGGTTCCACGGCCCATGAACTGGCCAATCCGCTGGCGGCGCTCAAGACCATGATCGACCTGCTTGCCCGCGCCCGGCTGCAGGGCGAGCCGGCGGACATGATCGCCGCCGCCAAGCGCCATGCGGCAAGCCTGCAGGAAGTGGTGGAAGCACTGCGGGTGCTCGGCGGCAGCCATGACCGCCAGTTGCGCCGGACAGACCTGCTCACGCTGCAGCAGCGGGCGATCGCGGCGGCCGGCCTCGCCGGCCGCGTCGAGATCGACTCCCGGCTCTCTCCTGCGCAGCAGATGATCGACTGCAACCCTGCCCTGCTCTGCAGGGCCCTGGACAACCTGCTGCGCCAGGCGCGGGAAAACGCCACCAGGGCCGGCGGAGCAATCGCGGTGCGGCTGCAGCCGCTCGATGACGGCATTCGCATCCTGATCTGGGTGGCCGACGCTGGCGCTCCTCCCGAACGGCGCCATGGCCTTCGGCAGGAACCGTTCTCAACCATGCTCGACGACAGCGAGCTCGGCCTGCTGCTCGTGCGGGCCATCGTCGAGCAGGTGCATGGCGGCCGCTTCAGCGGCTCTCCGACCGGCTCCCGCTTCGAGATCACGCTGCCGCGCCCATAGCTGCGGACAGCGGGAAGATCCGGCGGGTCGTCGGCCGCACTGTCGCCCGTGTGCGACAGCTTTTTCGCCGCTAAGCGCTTGAAGCAGCGACGATCGCCACCCACCTGACCGGATGTCAGCCGATACTCGGCACTACCCAGGGGGCGGCAGGCGCCGCCCGCGCACAGGAAGGAGGCTTCAATGAAGGTCAAGGAAAGTCTACTGGCGCTTGCGGTTGCCGCCGCACTCGGTGCGCCTGCGTTGGCGCAGCAGGATCAGGCGCAATCCGGCACCGATTCCATGGGCGGCAGCAGCGATACCGGTCAGCAGACAGCCGAAGCGCCGACCGCGGGCAGCGGCTCCGACGCGGCGTCCGGCAGCATGTCTTCCGACTCCATGCAGCAGAGCGCGGATGCCAGCTCGGCGATGTCCGGCGAACAGCAGCAGGCCGATGCCGGCGCGTCGATGCCGAGCGGCATGGCCGGCGAGTCCGGCTCGACGGCAAGCTCCACCATGGCGCAAAGCGACGTACCGCCGCCCATCGACCAGGACACGATACGCAGCGTGCAGCAGGCCCTGAACG
>JAJUFY010000157.1 GCA_029263635.1 Ectothiorhodospiraceae bacterium
CAGACCATCTTCTCGACCTCTTCCTCGATCGACGAGGTCACCGCCGAGTTGCCCATGTTGGCGTTGATCTTCACCAGGAAATTGCGGCCGATGATCATCGGTTCGCTCTCCGGGTGATTGATGTTGGCGGGGATGATGGCCCGACCGCGGGCCACCTCGTCGCGGACGAACTCCGGCGTGATCTCTTCCGGAATGCTGGCGCCGAAAGCCTGTCCCGGATGCCGGCGGGCCAGCAGCGTGTCGCGGTACAGCTCCAGTCGCTGGTTCTCGCGGATGGCGATGAACTCCATCTCGGGTGTGATGATGCCGCGCCGGGCGTAGTGCATCTGAGTGACGTTGGCCCCCGGCCTGGCGCGCCGCGGCGGGCGGATGTGCTCGAAGCGCAGGTGCGCCAGGCTCGGATCGGCCTGCCGGGCGCGGCCGAAGGCGGAGCTCGGGCCGGATAGCTGTTCGGTGTCCCCGCGCTCCAGGATCCACTGCTGCCGCAGCGGCGGCAGGCCCTTGCGCAGGTCGATGGCGACGTCCGGGTCGGTATACGGACCCGAGGTGTCGTACACGTAGAGTGGCGGGTTCCGCTCGCGGCCGATACTCAGCGGCGTATCCGCCTGGGTGATTTCCCGCATCGGTACCCGAATGTCCGGGCGGCTGCCCTGTACGTAGATCTTGCGGGAATTGGGGAAGGCTCGGGTGACCGAGTCGTTCAGGGCCGCCGTTGCCTGGCGGACGTCTTCAGTGCGCGTGCCCATGCGTCTGTCGCTCCCATTTCAATAGGCCGTATGCGACGAGGCGGGAGCACTGGCAGGACGCTCTGACAGGCGCAGCGGTCCGACCGGCGAGACCGGGACCTGAACCAGCCCTTCGCTCTCCAGGCGCAGGCAGAGTCCAGGAGAATTTCCTGGCCTGCACCGGAAGAACGTAACGCATGTCAGAGTTCCGCAAGCATGCGGAGAGGTTCGAAGCTTCCTACGCCGGGACTAACCGGATCAGGTTCGAAGGGACTCTCTCAGCCTTGGCAAACCCAAAGCACCCCCGCTTCATCAATCACTTCCAGGCAGCGAGCTGCACTGGAACAGCCACCGTAGGGAAGGCCGGCATGGCTGTCAACCGCTGCCGCTATCGCTGTACAGCCTTGCCTGGCCTGCGAAAAACTCTTAGTCTTTACGCGCTTAGCGGCTCAACCGCAGCGGCAGATTCACAATCCTCACGGCGTTTACCGGCGCTCTCCGAGAAGCTGCCGGTGCGGCCTGCGCCCGCAGGTCGACGCGCTCCTGAACCGGATATGCACATGGCTGATCTCGACTTCGACCGCGCGCGCTTCAACATGGTGGAGCAGCAGATCCGTCCCTGGGAGGTCCTCAACGACCGGGTGCTGGATATCCTGCGAACCGTTCCGCGCGAGGACTTCGTGCCGACGCAGTACCGCGCGCTTGCCTTTGCCGACATGAACATTCCGCTGGCCGATGGCCAGGTGATGCTGGAGCCCAAGATCGAGGCCCGCATCCTGCAGGCTGTCGACCCGCAGCCGTCCGAACAGGTGCTGCTGATCGGCACCGGCTCCGGCTATCTGGCCGCCTGCCTGGCCCGCATGGCCGCTCATGTCACCAGCGTCGACATTTCTCCCGAGATGACAGCGCTGGCACAGAAGAACCTTGCCGCGCAGGGAATCGACAACGTCACGCTGAAGACCGGCGATGCTGCCCGGGGTTGGGACGATGGCAATCGCTACGATGTGATCGTCGTCTCCGGCTCGCTGCCGGAAATGCACCAAGGCTTCCACCAGAGCCTTGCGGTCGGCGGCCGGCTGTTCCTCATCGTCGGCACGGAGCCGGTCATGGAAGCGCTGCTGATCACGCGCATCAGCGAGGAGCAGTGGGCGACCGAGAGCCTGTTCGACACCTGCCTGCCGGCCCTGGTCAACGCGCCGGTCACCAAGACCTTCACGCTCTGAGCGTAGCCGCATGCTCGAACTGACGCCGCAGGAACTCGCCCTGCGGCTTCAGCAGACGCCGCTGCAGCTGCTCGACGTCCGCGAGCCGTGGGAAGTGGCCCTGGCGGCGCTTCCCGGTGCACGGCACATCCCCATGAACGAGATACCCCGCCGCTGGCAGGAACTGGATGCCGGCGCCGAAACCGTCGTGCTCTGCCACCATGGTGTCCGCAGCGCCTATGTCGCGGCGTTTCTCGAACAGGTCGGCTTCAGCCGCGTCTACAACCTCGTCGACGGTATCGACGGTTGGTCACGCGAGGTGGACGCGAGCGTGCCGCGGTATTGAGGCGGCTCGACCAGCACTACAACGGCCGCGCTCCTTGTCATTCTCAGGAGCTGCGGCCACCAAGCAATCATGAGACCAGTGGCACCATCGCTTGACGGTACTTTGCCGTCTCGTGATCGCCGCGGCCGCTGTGTGGCCTCGCGATGACGGGAAAGAGGCTTCGGCGCTTTCCTCTCCTGCGTCATTGCGAGGAGGCGCCAGCCGACGGCGCAACCCTCGCGACAGGCGGCACCGTCGTCAGACAGGGACTCCGTATCTCGAGATTGCGTCGCGACGCTCGCAATGGCGCAGTCGGCGGCGCGAAGTGGCGGCTGTGGGCGGTAACGGCAGGAATTACCGCCTTCCTAGCGGGCCATCCCGCTACAAGTGCCGCGCGATCAGCGCCAGCGTTCTTTCCAGCGCTCCCCGGTTCTCGTCGACCACGCCGCGCGCCCGCGCGCCCGCGGCTGATCGGCACTCCGCTTCGTCCAACAACGCCGCCACCTGGGCAGCGAGCTCGGCAGCATCGTTTACCCGGACCAGCGCATCGGCCGCCGTGAGCAGCTCGGCGATCTGCTGGAAGTTGGCCAGCTGCGGGCCGCTGACCGGCACCAGCCCCAGCGCTGCCGGCTCCAGCAGATTGTGGCCGCCGATCGGCACCAGGCTGCCGCCGACGAAAGCGACGTCCGCCGCCGCATACATCGCCAGCAGCTCGCCCATGGTATCGCCCAGATACACCTGCGCCTGGGCGCCGCTCTCCGCGCGGCTGCGGCGGGCGACACTGAAGCCCTGCTCGCGGCAGAGCGCCGCCACCCGCTCGAAGCGCTGCGGATGGCGCGGTACCAGGATCAGCAGCAGGTCGGGCTTCTTTTCGAGTAGCCGCCGATGCGCTGCCAGCATCTGCTCGTCCTCGCCCTCATGCGTGCTGGCAGCGATCCAGACCGGCCGCTGTACGCCCAGCTCTGCGCGCAGCGCCTGGCCAGCGGCGACCACCGCTGCCGGTACGCTCAGGTCGAACTTGATATTGCCGGTGGTGACCAGCTGCTCCGCTGTCGCGCCGAGCATGGCATAGCGCGCGGCGTCGGCCGGCGACTGGGCGGCGATGGTGGTGATGCAGCCGATGGTCGAGCGGGTCAAGGCGCCCAGCCGACGATAGCCGGCCGCCGAGCGCTCGGAAAGCCTGGCGTTGACCACCAGCAGTGGAATATCGCGTGCCCGCAGAGCGCGGTAGAGGTTCGGCCATAATTCGGTTTCCAGGACCACGACCAGCTTCGGCCGAACCCGCCGCAGGAATCGCGCCACCGCGCCCGGCAGGTCCATAGGCAGATAAGCCTGCCGCACCCGGCTGCCCAGAGCGGCTTGCACCTGTGCGCGACCGGTTGCAGTCATGGTGGTCACCAGGATCGGATGGTGCGGGTAACGCTCCAGCAGCTGGCGCAGCAGCGGCAGCGCCGCCTGCACCTCGCCCACCGACGCGGCATGCAGCCAGAGCGGTGGGGCAGTGGAGGTCGGCGCGGCAAAGCCCAGACGCTCTCTCCAGTGCCGCTCGGCCTTGCCGGCCTGGCCGCCACGGACAGAGAGGTACAGCAGCGCCGGCGCGGCGAGCAGGTACAGAAGTATGCTGTAGATGAACCGCATTGCCCGAAATAGTGTCTGGATCACGGTGCAGGAACATTAGCACGGGCATCCTAGCCGCGTTTGCTATACTCGCGCCCTGACGATTCAACGCATCTAACCGTGGCCGAAGCCGTCCCTGTTCCCCAGCAATCCCAGCATTTCCCGCGCCGTCTGCTCGCCCCACGCTTTTGGCCGAGCTGGCTGGCAGCGGGCGTGATGTGGTGCGTGGCGCAGCTACCGTACCGCGCGGCGATCCGCGTCGGCGAAGCAATCGGAATGCTGCTGTATCCGTTCACGGTCCGGCGTCGCCGCATCGTCGCTGTCAATCTGAAGCTCTGCTTTCCGGAGCTGTCTGCCGCCGAGCGCCGGGCGCTGGCCCGCAAGAACTTCCGCTACACCGGCCGCACGGTCGCGGAAATGGCGCTGTCGTGGTGGGCGCCGGCATCGCGGCTGCCGCAACTCGCCAACTTCCACGGCCTGGAGCACTTGCGCGCCGCCGAAGCGCGCGGGCGCGGCGTGCTGCTGGTAGGCGGGCACTTCACGCCCATGGAAATGGCTGCCCGCCTGACCAGCTTCGAAACGCGTATCGACACCATCTACCGCCCCAACAAGAATCCGGTGCTCGAATATCTCACGGCCCGCTTCCGCCAGCGCCACTACGGCGAGCCGATTTCCCGCAAGGACATGCGCATGCTGGTGCGGCGGTTACGGCAGGGCCGTGTGGTCTGGTATCCGCCAGATCAGGACTACGGTCGCAGGCATGCGGTGTTCGTGCCATTCTTCGGCGTGCCGGCCGCCACCGTGTCGGCCACATCGCGCATCGCGCGGCTGAGCGGCGCCACGGTGGTGCCGATCAGCTTCTATGGTCGCGACGACGCCAGCGGCTATGACATAGTCTTTCATCCGCCGCTGGAGGATTATCCTGGCGACGACCCGGCTGCGGATGCGCTGCGGCTGAACCAGTTCTTCGAAGAAGCAATCCGCCGCGCGCCTGAGCAATACTTGTGGGTACATCGGCGCTTCAAGACGCGACCGAACCTGGACGACAGGCAGTTCTACTGAGGCCAGGCATGCAGCCGCCCGAATCCGCAACCAACACCCCCGATCCCGCGGCTGTCGAACCGGTCGACGACGCCCGCCTGCTGATACGGGGCAGCCAGCACATCCTCTACGACTCACGCCGCATTTCAACACCGGACGGTCGGCTGTTTGAGCCGGCGGCTGACGCCACTACCAAGCAGGCCGGGCGACATACCGTCCATTTCGTGAAGATCGAAGGCCGGCAGTATGTATTGCGCCACTACTGGCGCGGGGGACAGGCAGCCAAGCTGAGCCGGGACGGCTATTTGTGGCAGGGAATCGAGCGCAGCCGACCGTTTCGCGAATGGCGGCTGCTGGCAGCGCTGCAGCAGCGGGGACTGCCAGTACCGCGGCCGGCGGCAGCGCGTGTGACACGCACCGGACTGCTGCTGTACCGTGGCGACATCCTCGTCGAATACTTGCCGGACACCCGCACCCTGGCGGAACTCGCGGCCCGGCAACCGCTGCCGGCCAGCCTGTGGGGGCGGATCGGCGCCACCATCCACCGCTTTCACCGCGCCGGGGCCTGGCACGCCGACCTGAATGCCAGCAATATCCTGATCGACGCACAGGAGCGGATCTTTCTGATCGACTGGG
>JAJUFY010000151.1 GCA_029263635.1 Ectothiorhodospiraceae bacterium
CCATGAACCATGGCATACCAAGCTTGACGCACAATCTTGTAGCTACAACAATTGCGATTACAAATCGCAGGTGGAGCTGGCATGACAGTCAATCTCCTCAGAAAACCGCAGGGCTGCACCAACTACAAGATCCGGCAGCTCATGCGCCAGATGTCCCGGCACTACGATGCCGAGATCGGCAAGGCCGGCTTGAAGGCAACGCAGTTTTCCCTGCTGGGGCATGTACAGCAGCTTGGCCCGGTGCGCCCCGGCGAACTGGCGCAGGCACTGCGGATGGATGCCTCCACGCTCACGCGCAACCTCAAGCCGCTGATCGAGGCCGGCTGGCTGCGGGTCGAGGCGGGGGCCGATGGCCGCAGCCGCAACGTCACCATCACCGAGGCGGGCCGCGCGAAGCGGGCTGAGGCACAGCAGTACTGGAAGATCGCGCAGGAGCGGATCAACAGCACGCTCGGCGTCGAGCGGGTACTGGCGCTGCATGCGCTGATCGATGAGTCGCTCGATCTGCTCGCCGCCCAAGACAGTAAGGGAGAGTAGCGATGGCCCAGGCAATGCTGGTGGTTGGTGCCGGCGATGCGACCGGCGCTGCCGTCGCCAGGCGCTTCGCCCGGGAAGGACTGGTGGCCTGCGTGGCGCGACGCAACGGCGACAAGCTGGCGCCGCTGGTCGAGGCCATCCGCGCCGAGGGCGGCAAGGCGCGCGCCTTCGGCTGTGACGCCCGGCAGGAAGACCAGGTGGCGGCGATGGTCGACACCATCGAACGCGAGATCGGCACGCTCGAAGCCGTCGTGTTCAATGTCGGCGCCAATGTCCGCTTTCCGATCCTGGAAACGACCGCGCGCGTGTATCGCAAGGTCTGGGAGATGGCCGCCTACGCCGGCTTCCTGACCGGCCGGGAAGCGGCCCGGGTCATGCTGCCGCGCGGCCGGGGCACCATCATCTTCACCGGCGCCACCGCCAGCGTCAGAGGCCGCGCCGGCTTTGCGGCCTTCTCGGGGGCAAAGCACGCGCTGCGCGCCCTGGCCGAGAGCATGGCGCGCGAGCTCGGCCCACAGGGCATCCATGTCGCCCACCCCATCATCGACGGCGCCATCGACACCGCCTTCATCCGCGACAACTTCCCCGAGCGCTATGCCCTGAAAGACCAGGATGGCATCCTCAACCCAGCTCATATCGCCGATGCCTACTGGCATCTGCACACCCAGCCACGGGACTGCTGGACCTTTGAGCTCGACCTGCGGCCCTGGAGCGAAAGCGTCTACGGCGTCAAATAAACGAGCAATGGAGCCTTGGCCATGACCAGACAGGTGGAATTCTTCTTCGACGTCGGCAGCTCCGCGAGCTACCTCGCCTGGACCCAGCTGCCGCGCATCGCCGACGAGGCTGGCGCCGAGATCGTCTGGCGGCCCATGCTGCTTGGCGGCGTGTTCAAAGCCACCGGCAACCGCTCGCCGGCGGAAGTGCCGGCCAAGAGCCGCTATACGCGGCGTGACTTCGCCCGCTACGCCGAGCGCTATGGCGTGACTTTCCGGCTGAACCCGCACTTCCCCATCAACACCCTGCTGCTGATGCGCGGCGCCGAAGCCTACCGCGACACGCCAGAGTTCCATCCCTACCTGCGCGCGGTTTTCGAGGCCATATGGATCAAGAGCCGTAACCTGAACGAACCCGAGCAGGTGGCTCTCACGCTGCGCGAGGCCGGCTTCGACCCGGCGGAGATGCTGGAGCGGGCGCAGTCGCCGGAGGTCAAGGAGCGGCTCAAGGCCACCACCGAGGAAGCCGTCGAGCGCGGCGTGTTCGGCGCCCCAACCTTTTTCGTCGGTGACGAGATGTGGTTCGGACAGGATCGGCTCGACTGGGTGGCCGCCGCGCTGCGCGCCTAGCAATACGTCCGCCTCCTGCCAAGCCGCCGGCAAGCGCCGATGACTGCAGGCGCAGTGCGACGGCGGCCCGACACAGCCTTGCCGTCGGCCGTGCTCGCCGGCGGCATGCCCGGCGCGGCGCAACGTCCAGGACTGGCGGGAAGCTGTCATCGTTAGGCAGTGTTGTCGTTGACTGGAGCATCGGACCCGGCGCTCGCAGGGCAAAGCCGTCCTGTTGCCGAGCGCCGGCAGTGAGGTTCGTCCAGGCTGGCACGGGTGCCCCGGGCGGCACGCGCCGCCAGGGGTAGGGCAGACGGCCTGCCGGATCGCGGGCGCAGGGCGCACCAAACGCTATTTCGCCGCCAGCGCCTCCTCGCGCCAGCCGCCGCCCAGCGCCTTGTACAGCAGCACCTCGCTGCTCAGCTGGGCGAGCCTATCGGCCAGCAGTTGCTGCTGCGCGGTGAACAGGCTGCGGCGGGCGTCGAGCACCGTCAGGTAACTGGCCACGCCCTCGTCGTAGCGCTGCTGGGCCAGTTGGTAGTACTCACGGGTGGTTTCCACCAGTTCGCGCTGGGCCTGCAGCTGCTCGCCATAGGTAGCGCGCGCAGCCAGGCCGTTTGCGACTTCCCGGAAGGCGTTCTGGATGCTCTTCTCGTACTCGGCGATCCGGATGTCCTTGCTGACCTCGGCGTAGTCGAGGTTGGCGCTCAACCGGCCGGCCGTGAAGATCGGCAGATGGATCTGCGGCATGAAGCTCCACGTGCCATTGCCGCCGCCGAACAGGCCGGACAGCTCGTCGCTGGCAGTACCAACGGCCGCAGTCAGGCGGATGCTGGGGAAGAAGGCTGCTCGGGCCGCGCCGATGTTGGCGTTGGCGGCCAGCAGCCGGCGCTCGGCAGCGCGGATGTCCGGCCGCTGGACCAGCAGATCCGACGGCAGCCCGACCGGCAGCTCGGCCAGCAGCGTTTCGCCCAGCGACAGCCCCTGTGGCAGATCCGCCGGCACGGCGGAGCCCAGCAGCATTTGCAGGCCGTTGACGTCCTCGGCGACAAGGCGGCTCAGGCGCGCCACCTGGGCGCGGGTCTGCTGCACCAGGGTACGGGCCTGGCGTACGTCCAGCGCCGAGGCAACGCCGGCTTCAAAGCTCTTCTCCATCAGCGCCAGGCTCTCCTGGTGGCTCTCCAGGGTAGCCCGGGCCAATTCCAGCTGCTCCTGGTCGGTGCGCCAGGTGAGGTATGCCAGCGCCACTTCGCCCACCAGGCCAATATGCGCGCTGCGCTGCGCCTCCTCGGTCGCCAGATAGGTCTCCAGTGCCGCCTCGCTGAGGCTGCGCACCCGGCCGAAGAAGTCCAGCTCATAGGCGCTGACGCCTACCGACAGCCCGTACTGGCTGCCGGTTTGTGCTGTACCGGTCGGCGAGAGGTCGGCGGCCACCCGCTGGCGGGCAGCACTGCCTTCGACGCCGACGCCAGGGAAGCGATCGGCCCGACGGATGCGGTACTGGGCGCGGAAGGCCTCGACGTTGAGAGCCGCCAAACGCAGGTCGCGGTTGTTCTCCAGTGCGACCTCGATCAGCCGCTGCAGCGCCGGGTCGCGGAAAAACTCCCGCCAGCCGATATCCGCCGCCGCCCGTTCGCCCTGCCCTGCATCCACACTGCCGGCGCTCTGCGACCAGTGCGCCGGCACCGGGGCGGCGGGACGCTCATAGGCGGGAATCGTGCTGCAGCCGGCGAGCGCAGCGGCGCATACCGTCGCCAGGGTCAGGCTGTTGAACTTCATGCCGCTTCTCCTTCTGCCTCGGGCGCCGGCTCTTTCTTCTTGAAGAGCCCCGCAACGACCACATAGAACAGCGGCACGAAGAAGATCGCCAGGAAGGTCGCGGCGATGGTGCCGCCGACCACGCCGGTGCCGATCGAGTGCTGGCTGCCGCTGCTGGCGCCGCTCGCCACCGCCAGCGGCAGCACGCCGAAGACGAAGGCCAGCGAGGTCATGATGATCGGCCGCAGACGCAGCCGCGCCGCATCCACCGCCGCCTCGATCAGCGGCTTGCCTTCCGTCTGGTACAGCGCCTTGGCGAATTCGACGATGAGGATGGCGTTCTTGGCCGCCAGGCCCATGGTGGTGAGCATGCCGACCTGGAAGAACACGTCATTGGACAAGCCCCGCAGCAGGGTCGCGGTAACCGCGCCGAGGATGCCGAGCGGTATCACCAGCAGCACCGAGACCGGGATCGACCAGCTCTCGTACAGCGCCGCCAGGCACAGGAACACCACCAGGATGGACAGCGCATACAGCGCCATGGCCTGGTTGCCTGCCTGCCGCTCCTCGTAGGACAGGCCGGTATATGCCATACCGATGCCCGGCGGCAGCTGCGCGGCGATGCGCTCCAGCGCCTGCATGGCGTCGCCGGTGGAATAGCCTGGCGCCGGCGCGCCCATGATCTGCGCCGCCGGCACGCCCTCGAAGCGCTGCAGACGCGGCGAGCCGTAGATCCACTTGCCGGTGGCGAAGGCGGAGAACGGCACCATCTTGCCCTGGGCGTTGCGCACGTACCACTTGTCGAAGTCCTCCGGCGCCAGACGGGCATCCATGGCACCCTGCACGAACACCCGCTTGACGCGGCCGCGGTCGATGAAGTCGTTGACGTAGGCCGAGCCCCAGGCGATCGACATGGTGTTGTTGATCTCCGCGACCGAGACCTGCAGAGCGCGGGCCTTCTCGTCGTCGATCAGCACCTGGTACTGCGGCTCGTCCGGCAGGCCGTTGTGGCGCACCATCTGCAGCGCCGGGTCCTGGTTGGCCTGCTGCACGAACTGCTGCACGGCGGCCATCAGGGTCTCGTGACCCACGCCGGCGTTGTCCTTCAGGTACAGGTCGAAGCCGGTGGCGTTGCCGAGCTCCATGATGGCCGGCGGCACGATGGGGAACACCAGCGCGTCCTTGATCTGCGCGAAGCGCGCCGCGGAGCGCTCGGCCAGGGCGAACACGCTCTGATGCGGCTCAGTGCGCTCCTCGAAGGGCTTGACCTCGACGAACAGCATGCCGGAGTTCTGGCCGCGGCCGGCGAAGTTGAAGCCGCGCACCGACATCACGCCGACCACGGTATCGCTCTCTTCCTCCAGCAGGTAGTCGCGCACCTCGGCCAGCACCGCCTCGGTCCGTTCGGCCGTGGAGTTGGGCGGCAGCTGCACCATCACCGACATCACGCCCTGATCCTCGTCGGGCAGGAAGGCGGTGGGCAGGCCGCGGAACAGCACCACCACCACGCCGATGATGAGCAGGTACACGCCCATGAAGGCGAGCTTGTGGCGCAGTATGTAGCGCACGCCATTCTGGTAGCGGTTGGCGCTGCGGTTGAAGCTGCGGTTGAACCAGCCGAAGAAGCCTTTCTTCTCGTGGTGCTCGCCAGGCTTGATGGGCTTGAGCATGGTCGCGCACAGCGCCGGCGTGAAGATCAAGGCCACGATGACCGAGAAGGTCATGGCCGATACGATGGTGATCGAGAACTGACGATAAATCACGCCGGTGGAGCCGCCGAAGAAAGCCATGGGCACGAACACCGCCGAGATCACCAAGCCGATGCCGACCAGGGCTCCAGAGATCTGATCCATGGACTTGCGGGTCGCTTCCTTGGGCGGCAGCCCTTCCTCCTGCATGATGCGCTCGACGTTTTCCACCACGACGATAGCGTCGTCCACCAGTAGGCCGATGGCGAGTACCATGGCGAACATGGTCATGACGTTGATGGTAAAGC
>JAJUFY010000352.1 GCA_029263635.1 Ectothiorhodospiraceae bacterium
GGCCGCCGTCGTAGAGCGAGGCGTGGTTGAGCCAGTCCTGGTACACGGCATCGCCCGGGCGCACCAGGGCGTCGATCACGCCCATATTGGCCATGTAGCCGGTGGAAAACAGCAGCGCGCGGCGGCGGCCAAGGAAATCCGCCAGCTCTTCTTCCAGCGCGTCGTGCTCCCGCCGGTGACCGGTGATCAGATGCGCGCCGCTGCTGCCGACGCCATGCTCGGCGGCCGCCCGCTGGAAGGCGGCGATCACCCGCGGCTCGACGGCAAGTCCCAGATAATCGTTGCTGCAGAACACCCTGAGCTGACGGCCATCCAGCTCAGCGGCAACGCCCCGGTAGGCGAGCGCCCGCGGCCGGCGGTAGAGGCCCGCCTCGCGGCGGGCACGCGTCTCGGCGGCCAGATCCCACATGCCTAGCCGCAGCTCTCGGCGGTTTCCGCCGTGCCGGCCTCGAAGCGCATTCCCAGCCGGGCGAACAGCTGCTGATCGTGGTCGGTGTCCGGGTTGCCGGTGGTCAGCAGCTTTTCGCCGTAGAAGATGCTGTTGGCGCCGGCGAGGAAGCACAGCGCCTGCTGCGCGTCGCTCATCTCGGTGCGGCCAGCCGACAGACGCACGTAGGAGCGCGGCATCAGGATGCGGGCGACGGCGATGGTGCGGACGAACTCGAGCGCATCCGGCGCCTCGCGTCCGGCCAGTGGCGTGCCTTCCACCTGCACCAGCTGGTTGATCGGCACGCTCTGCGGATGCTCGGGGAGATTCGCCAGCGTGCAGAGCATCGCGGCCCGGTCGCGGCGCTGCTCGCCCATGCCGACGATGCCGCCGCAGCAGACCTTCAGGCCAGCCTCGCGCACCCGCGCGAGGGTGTCCAGGCGGTCCTGATAGGTCCGGGTGGTGATGATCTCGCCGTAGAACTCCTCGGAAGTGTCGAGATTGTGGTTGTAGTAATCGAGGCCGGCCGCCTTGAGGGTTTCGACCTGGTGGTCGTTGAGCATGCCCAGCGTGGCGCAGGTCTCCAGGCCCAGCGCCTTCACCCGCTCGATCATGTCGGCGACCTTCGCCAGCTCTTTGTCTTTCGGGCTGCGCCAGGCAGCCCCCATGCAGAACCGGGTGGCGCCGGCTGCGCGGGCGCGCTCGGCAGCCGCCACCACCTCCTCCACGTCCATCAGCGGCTCGCGCTTGAGCCCGGTGTCGTAGCGCACGCTCTGCGGGCAGTAGGCGCAGTCTTCCGGGCAGGCGCCGGTCTTGATGCTGAGCAGAGTGCTCACCTGCACGGTATTGGCATCCCAGTGGCGGCGATGCACGGTCTGGGCCTGGAACAGCAGGTCGTTGAACGGCAGGTCGAACAGCCGCTCGACTTCCTCCAGCGTCCAGTCCTGGCGGGTGGCGTGTTCTTGCATGAGGGACTCCGGAAGGCAGGATAGGATGATGCGGCAATGGTAGCGCCGCCGCCGATCCTGTCAACCTGATAATTGCCAATATGGTTTACAGATGGCTGAAAACAGGGCTGGACTGGCTGCTGCCGCCGGTCTGCCGGCTGTGCGGCGACGAGGGTCAGCCTGGCCGCGAGCTGTGCGCTGGCTGCGAGCGCGATCTGCCCTGGAACAGGACTTGCTGTGCCCGCTGTGCGGAGCCGCTGCCGGCAGCGCGGCGCGGCCTGCTCTGCGGCCGCTGTCTGCGCCGGCCGCCCGTCTTCGACCAGGCGCTGACGCCGCTGCGCTTCGAACCGCCGGTCAGCAACCTGGTGCACGCCTTCAAGTTCCGCGGCGATCTCGCCGCCGGCCGGCTGCTCGCCGACCTGCTGGCTGACGCGGCGGCGGAGCGCCGCCCGGCGCTGCTGCTGCCCGTGCCGCTGCACGACCGGCGGCTGCGCAGCCGCGGCTTCAACCAGGCCCTGGAGCTCGCCCGCCGGCTCGGGCGGCGTCTGGACATTCCCGTCAACACCAGGATTCTGCGGCGCTGCCGGGATACGCCGCCGCAGCATGAGATGCCGGCCAGGGCGCGGCGTGCCAATGTGCGCGGCGCCTTCGAAATGCTTGAGGAACTGCCGACGCCCCACGTGGCGCTGGTCGACGACGTGCTCACCACCGGCAACACCGCGGCCGAACTCGCCCGCCTGCTCAAGCGCGCCGGCGCGGCACGGGTGGAAGTGTGGGCTGTGGCCCGCGCCTGAGCGGCTGCCGCCGGCACCGATTATCGCTGACAGGCGCGACCGGCAGGTCGCCTAGCGGTAGGCGTAATGCAGCAGCACGCCGGCGAACACAACGCCGCCGACGTAGTTGTTGTTGAGGAAGGCGCGGAAGCAGCCTTCCCGCGAGCGGTCACGGATCAGGTACTGCTGATAGCCGAACATCGCCGCCGCTACGCCGACCGTCACGTAATAGACCGCGCCCAGCTCCGCTCGCTGGCCGATCAGCAGCAGGCAGACCAGCATCAGCACCTGCAGGATGCCGA
>JAJUFY010000350.1 GCA_029263635.1 Ectothiorhodospiraceae bacterium
GCGACATGGATGGCCGTGCCGGCCAGGCCCTGCTGCTGACCCACGCTCCCGACCTGCCCTGCGAGCGAGTCCTTCTGATCGGCTGCGGCCGCGAGCGCGAGTTCGACGACCGCGCCTACCGCCAGGCCGTCACCACCATGGTGCAGAAGCTCGGGGAATCCGGCGCCAAGGACGCAGTCTCTTATCTCTCCGACCTGGACGTCAAGGGACGGGATCTCGCCTGGCGCATCCGCGAGGGCGTGATCGCCGCCAGCGGCGCTCTCTACCGTTTCGAGCAGCTCAAGAGCAAGAAGGACGAGCGGCCGCGGCCGCTCAAGCGCATCAGCTTCGCGGTCGCCGACAAGAAGAGCGCGGCGGCCGGCGAAGAAGCGCTGCGCGCGGGCCAGGCCATCGCCGCAGGCGTTGCGCTGGCGCGCGATCTGGGCAACCTGCCCGGCAATATCTGCACGCCGACCTACCTGGCCGAGCAGGCGCAGGCCCTGGCAGGCGAATTCGAGTCGATCACTACCGAGGTGCTGTCGCGGCCGCAGATGGAAGAGCTCGGCATGGGCGCCCTGCTGGCGGTTGCCCGCGGCAGCCGACAGGAACCCAAGCTGATCGTCACGCGCTATGCCGGCGGCGGCGACCGCAAGCCCATCGTGCTGGTCGGCAAGGGCATCACCTTCGACTCCGGCGGCATCTCGATCAAGCCGGCGCAGGCGATGGATGAAATGAAATACGACATGTGCGGCGCCGCCTCGGTGCTCGGCACCATGCGCGCCATCGCCGAGCTCGGCCTGCCGCTGAACGTGATCGGCGTGGTACCGAGCTGCGAGAACCTGCCGGACGGAGCCGCCACCAAGCCGGGCGACATCATTACCAGCATGTCCGGCCAGACCATCGAGGTGCTCAACACCGACGCCGAAGGCCGGCTGATCCTGTGCGATGCCTTGACCTACAGCGAGCGCTTCGAACCGGACGCGGTGATCGACATCGCCACCCTCACCGGCGCCTGCGTGATCGCGCTCGGCCATGCCGTGCACGGGCTGATGGGCAATCACAATCCGCTGATCGCCGAACTGCTCGCGGCCGGCAAGGCCAGCGGCGACCGGGCCTGGGAGCTGCCGCTGCTGGACGACTACCAGGATGCGCTGAAAAGCAATTTCGCCGACATGGCCAACGTCGGCGATCGTGCCGCCGGCGCCATTACCGCCGCCTGCTTCCTGTCCCGCTTCACCGGCAAGTTCCGCTGGGCGCACCTGGACATCGCCGGCACGGCCTGGAAGGCGGGCAAGGAAAAGGGCGCGACCGGCCGGCCGGTGCCGCTGCTCACGCAGTTCCTGCTCAACCGGGCGGCGAAGGCCTGATCGACCGGCGGATGGAACGGATCGACTTCTACATCCTTCCGACTGCCGAGCCGCGGGCGGTGGAACTGTTCACCTGCCGGCTGACGGAAAAGGCCTACACGCAGGATCACCGGATCTTCATCCGCACCCGCGATCAGGCCCAGACGGAACTGCTGGACGAGCTGCTCTGGACTTTCCGCCAGGGCAGTTTTCTCCCGCATGGCCCGGCGGCAGCCGGCGAAGACGAGCCCATCCTGCTGGGCGAGACCGTGCCGCCGACGGCGCAGCATGACCTGCTGATCAACCTCGGCGGCACGCTGCCGCCGCAGTGGGAAACCTTCCAGCGACTGGCGGAAGTGGTCGACCAGCAGCCCGAACTGCTGGCGGCGGCCCGGATGCGTTTCCGCAGCTACCGCGAACGCGGCTACCATCCGCACTATCATAAGCTCGAGGCAGGCGCATGAGCGGCGATCCAGAGATCCTGGCCACCGAGCCCCCGGCGGGCGAGGATGCCATGTACACCGACGAGCACGGGATTCCGATGCTGTTTGATGTCGTGCTCCCGGGCGATCAGCTGCGGGAGGCCGGCATCGTGCTGGCGGAGCCGCTAGAAGCCGGCGCGGCGCCGGACCCGCATTCGCCGGACCTGGACCGGCGCATCCGGCTGGCGGTGGAAGCCGCGCTGCCCAAGGTCAGCGAGCGCACCGCCGCACTCATGCGCGATGCCCTGCTGAAGGAAGTACAGAACGCATTGCGCGAGCCGGCCGAATGATCCGCCGGCGCACGGCTGGGCAGCCATTATCTGCAGCCAGCCGGCCGTCGCGCCGCTAGAATGGCCCGTTTACTTCACTCCTTTCGACGGTATCGATGGACAAGACCTACGACCCCCACGCGATCGAACAGCGCATCTACCAGACCTGGGAAGACGCCGGCTACTTCGCTCCCAGCGGCCAGGGCCAGCCCTACTGCATCGTGATCCCGCCGCCCAACGTCACCGGCACCCTGCACATGGGTCACGCCTTCCAGGACACGGTGATGGACGTGCTGATCCGCTACCACCGCATGCGGGGCGACAACACGCTCTGGCAGCCCGGCACCGACCATGCCGGCATCGCCACCCAGATGGTGGTGGAGCGCCAGCTCAACCAGCAGGGGCAGA